>JAUWLK010000017.1 GCA_030613745.1 Flavobacteriaceae bacterium
AACTTATGGTCTTTGACAATGAAGAATAATGAAGAAGTTGAAAGAGCATATTCAATGGCATCTTATCCTGCTGAAGGTAGAAAAGTTATGTTAAATGTAAGAATTGCTACTCCGCCTTGGGATAGAGCTAAAAATGGTTGGATGGATGTAAACCCAGGCGTGGCATCATCATATATATTTAACCAAAAATCAGGAGATAAAGTAATTGTTTCTGGACCTTATGGTGAGTTCTTTATTAATGAAACTGATGCTGAAATGTTGTATGTTGGTGGAGGTGCCGGTATGGCTCCAATGCGTTCACATTTATATCATTTATTCCAAACTTTAAAAACAGGAAGAAAAGTTACTTATTGGTATGGAGGCAGATCAAAACGTGAATTATTTTATGTGGATCATTTTAGAGAATTAGAAAAAGAATTTTCTAATTTCAGATTCTTTATTGTACTTTCAGAACCTGCAGAAGAAGATAATTGGAAAACTATGAAAGATGTTGATGATAAAGATGGAGATGGTTTCTTAGGTTTTGTACACCAAGCTGTAATTGACCAATATTTGTCAAAACATGAAGCACCAGAAGATTTAGAACTGTATTTCTGTGGACCTCCAATGATGAACCAAGCAGTTCAAAAAATGGGTGAAGACTTTGGAATGTCTGATGAAAACATTCGATTTGATGATTTTGGAGGTTAAATAATTCCCAATATTTTAACAATTTATTTATATTAATAATTACAGCGCTCTTGTAGCACTGTAATTATTAATGAAAATTTGTAATTATTGTTGCAGATAAATTTGTAACTTTAAAAAAATAGTCTATGCTAATTTGGTTAGTTATCATATTATCAATTTTTATTTTAATTTTTTCTGTAAGCTTAATACAGTATTCTATACAGGATAAATTTATTTTTCATGCCGAAAAGTTACCTGAAAATTATGAATTTTCTGTTAAAAATGATTTTGATGAAATTAATTTAAAAACGGATGATGGTAATAATTTGAATGGGTTACTCATTAAAGTAGAAAACCCTAAAGGAATAATATTGTATTTTCATAATCATGCAGGAAATATAAATCATTCAATTGTAACAGCAGTACTTTTTAATAATTTAAATTACGATGTTTTAATGATGGATTATAGAGGTTATGGTAAAAGTACTGGAAAATTCAATGAACAAGATTTCTTAAAAGATTCAAAGTTATGGTATAATTGTGCTCTTGAAAATTATGATGAAAGTATAATCACAGTATATGGTAGAGGAATAGGAGCTACATTTGCAACTTATGTTGCCTCATTGAACAATCCAAAGCAACTGTGTTTAGAGTCTCCTGTTTTTAATTTAAATTATGTAGTTAAGGACAACTATCCATATTTGCCATATCAAATGTTTTTAAAGTATAAATTTAATACGGCTAAATATTTAGTAAATGTAAAATGTAAGGTCTATATTTTTCATGGAAAACAAAACGAATTAGTTCATTATACAAATAGCGAGAAGCTATATGAATTATCGAAAGAAAATTCGGAATTAAATATTATACCTGATGGAAATCATTATAATTTGATAAATAATGAAACTGTTTTTAACAGAATTAAAGAAATATTAAGCGCATAAAAAAAGCTGTTAAATACTTCTAACAGCTTTTTTGTAAACATTAATTTTATTCTTATTCAGGTTTTTGTTCTAAAATATCAAAGAATTGATCTAATTTAGGTAAAATAACAATTCTTGTTCTTCTGTTAGTAGATCTACCCTCAGCAGTATCATTAGTTTCTAAAGGAACATATTCACTTCTTCCTGCTGCAATTAATCTTCCCGGATTTACACCAAAATCATTTTGTAAAACTCTAACTACTGAAGTTGCTCTGGCTACACTTAAATCCCAGTTGTCTTTCATACAATTTGTGCTAATAGATACATTATCAGTATATCCTTCAACTTGAACTTCCATATCTGGTTTGCTAGATATAACAGTTGCAACTTTTCCAAGTACAACTTTAGCTCGATCAGAAACTATAGCACTACCACTTTTAAATAACATTTTATCAGCTATTGAAATATAAACTACTGTTTTTTCAACATTAATTTGAATATCTTCATCTTGAATACCATCAGCTAATTCTCTTTTTAATTGGAAAGCCAATGCCAAATTGATAGAATCTTTTTGAGTCATAGCATCACGTATTCCATTGATGTATTTGTCTTTTTCACTGAGTTGGGTGATAATTTCTTTAATATTATCAGAAGATGACTGTGTTAAAACAGTTAAATTTTCCACTTGTCTTAAAGAGCGATCTTTATCTTCTTTAAGTGAGATGTTAAGTTGTGTTAAATGGTCTTTTTCTATTAAACATGTTTGTAAATTTGCTTTTGCATCTACTAAATCTTTTTTAGTTATACCATATTGACTTTCTAAATCGGCATATTTTTTAGAAGAAACACACGAGCTTAAAAAAATAGATAAAACTAAAGTTGTTAAAATTATTTTTTTCATATTTGATGGGTATTTAATTAATAAGTAAAATTATTAAATTTTTGGTTTGTTTTAACATTTTTATTAAAAAAAAATTTTTAAAAACAAATGTAAGATATAACTTATATTTGGATGTTAAATAATTGGTAATATTTAAAATGAAAAAAGTATTATTTCTTTTGTTTTTTTTAATCTTTATTTCTTGTTCTAATAACAAAACTTTAAAGTATTCTAAATTAAAAGGTTTAGCATTAGGCACATCATTTAATATCATTTATCATGATAAATTTGATAATATTAATGAAAAACAAATTGATAGTTTAATTCATCTTGTTAATAAATCAATGTCAACTTATATTCCTAATTCTGATATTTCAAAAATTAATAGTGGGGATACTACTGTTATTGTAGATAACTTATTTCAGGAGGTTTTTAATAAATCAAATAGAATTTTTAAAGAAACAAATGGTTTTTTTGATCCAACGATTGGAATATTGGTAAATGCATGGGGGTTTGGACCTGATGGACAAATAAAAGAATTAGATTCTTTACAAATAACAAGTATGTTAAAATTTGTAGGATTTGATAAGGTTAAAATTGAAAATGAGCAAGTAATAAAAAAATATAATCACACTTATATTGATTTTAATGCTATCGCTAAAGGATTTGCAGTAGATGTTATTGGGAGATTTTTAGAACAGAAAGGTATTAATAATTATTTGATTGAAATTGGTGGAGAAATTAGAGCAAGAGGCTTAAATCAAAATCAAAAACCATGGAGTGTTGCTATTGAAAAGCCAAATTTTGATGGAAGTAGATCTTTTCAAACAAAAATTGAATTAATTAATGAATCTATAGCAACATCAGGTAACTATAGAAAATTTAAAATAGATTCAATAACTGGAAATAGATATGCCCATACAATCGATACAAAAACCGGATATCCAAGTAAAAGCAATTTGTTAAGTGTATCAGTAATTGCCAAACTTGATTGTGCGGATGTAGATGGGTATGCTACAGCTTTAATGGCTATGGGATTTAAGGAAAGCAAACAGTTTTTAAAAAAACATATTGAATTAAAGGCTTTTTTAATATATGGCGATGAAAATGGTGAAATTAAAACGTATAAAACTGGAAATCTAAAAAATTAATTGAATTTATAATTTACTAACTTAAGAATTTTCAGAACTAATTAAAGATTTAAATTGTTTTTGTCTTATAAAATAAGCTTTAAATGAAAATAGTATTTTAAAATATATAGCTATTAAAAAAATAACAATAGCTATTAAAATTCCTAATTTATCAATAGAAGAAGGGATAAGATTTAATCCAACTAGAAGAGCATTAATAATTAAAATACTCAAACTTAAATACATTAAAAAAATAGCAATACTCAAACGTTTTAACTGTTTTATTTTTAATGACGAAATTTCAGAAACTTCATTTATATTGGGTAAAAACCATTGATTTATTTCATCAGTTAAGCCTAAAGCCAATCTATTTGAGCTAGTTAAAATAACTGCAATACTAGGTATTAATGAAATGTTTATTTGCCAAGTTTCCATATTAAAGTTTTAAAAAAGTACCGGATTTTGTAATTTACAAAATCCGGTACAACATTATAAATCAAAATTAATATTCTGCAACAACTGTTATTTCTAAAGTTTTAGCAATATTTGTTGAAGGTTTTCCATCCTTAAAAGCTATACCATAATCATTTAATGTAATGTTTAAAGTACTATTTAAGGCTAGGTTACTCCCGTTAACAACTAATGTAGCTTTTTCATTTATTGATTTTGTTACACCATGTATTGTTAATTCACCTTCTACATTAATATCATATGATCCGTTACTTTTAAAATTAACATCGGTTAAATTGGTAATTTTGCCTTTTAATTTTGCTTTAGGAAATGACTTAGTGTTTAAAAATTTCTTACTATTATAATGTTTTTGCATTAAAGATTTTTCAAATTCGAAGCTTTGCATTGGAACAGAAAAAACAATATTTCCTGTTTCAGTATTGATTGTACCAACTGATTTGTAATTGTGTGCTTCAATATCTTCTGCAACTGTATGAGAATAAAATTTAAAATGTGTTTTTTTGCTAACTCGCTTATTTTCAGTTTGAGCAGAAGCTGAAAAAGAAAAAATAATTAATAATACGATTGATAAAATTGAATTTTTCATTGAAATTTGTTTTTAAAGTTTATGAATTAATATTTATTAGACTGCATTTTTCCAAGATTACATTTTCATACATCTCTAGATCTTCATCATAAGATGCACCTGATCGGATAACCCCTTTTACTGTGATTATTTGACTTTGTTTAAGATTTTCAACAGAATTATTTGTTTCGATTGTAAATGTACAAGTAACACCAGCTTCTGTATTGTCATCTTTTAAAAGAATAACTTTTTGATTGTTAAAATCTGTAGTAATTGAAGCAATTTTTCCTGTAACTTCTAGTATTTTAGATTCTCCTTCTTCGTCAAGGTATTTTTCATTAGCCTTTACAGGATTTTTTAGATATTCATTTACAATATCTGAAGCACCTAGAGTATAGTCGCTTTTTGTAGATTGAACATCACGATGAGGCATGTTGAACATATACAATCCAATTCCTCCACCTATTATAATTACAACTCCCAGTAGAATTAAAATAGTTCTTATCATTTTATTTTTAAACATAATTTTTTGTTTTGATGAATAGACACAAAAATTGACATATCATTACAAAAAAATTAAAAAAATATAACATACTGAAATACAATAAAATAAATCAGATAAGAAAAGAAGATATGTATTTGTAATATCCCCCAAAAATGAGACAGTTTAGAAGTAGACAAAAAAAGTTAACTTTAAACTGTAATTATGAAAGCAAAAAGATTCACACCAGAACAAATTAGCACCATTTTACGCGAGTATGATAATGGTAAAGACGTAAAACAATTATTAGAGATCACGGTGTAAGTAAAGCAACTTTTTACAAGTGGCGGCAACGTTATCAAGGCATGGATACCAAATCTTTAAAACGATTAAAGGAGTTGGAGTTGGAAAATCAGAAGCTCAAGCATATGTATGCTGAATTGGCTTTAGATTTAAAAGTAGCCAAAGAGATTATTGAAAAAAAGCTTTAAAGCCCTGTATAAAAAAAGATATTGTTATAGAACTTAACAAGGTAAAAACGTGCAGCATTCACAGGGCGTGTAAGGTATTACGTTTAAGTAAATCGGGGTATTATCACAAGCCAAAAAAGAAAGATGATTCAGCAATAATAGATGCTTTAAATCAAAATGTAGAAGCGCATCCACAAGAAGGATTTTGGATGAGTTATCATCGTATAAGAAATGGGGGAGCAACATGGAATCATAAACGAGTTTTTAGAGTTTATCAATCTATAGGATTAAGTTTAAGAAGGAAAAAGAAGAAGCGTTTACCTAACAGAATTAAAGAACCATTACAAGTGCCAGCACAAATTAATGATACTTGGAGTATTGATTTTGTAAGTGATGCTTTAGAAAATAAACGAAAGATCAGATCCTTCAATGTGATGGATGATTATAACCGAGAAGCTTTATATGTTGAAATTGATTATTCAATACCCAGTAAAAAGGTTGTTTATGTTTTGAATAGATTAACCAAGAAAAGAGGAGTACCTAGAAAAATAAGGATGGATAATGGTCCGGAATTTATAGCACATATATTGCAAGATTGGAGTGCAATGATGCAGATTGATTTTCATTATATTCAACCGGGGAAACCGACTCAAAATGCATTTATAGAACGGTTAAACAGAACATACAGAGAAAATGTATTAGATGCTTATATATTTAAAAACATTATGGAAGTTAGGGATCAAACTGATGTGTGGATGGAGGATTATAATAATTGTCGACCTCACAGTGCTCTTGGTTTTATACCGCCAAAACAATATGCTGATATTGATTTATTGAAAACTCTCGTACCTCGAGTTTCCAACAAGTCAACATCAAATAATCATCATCAAAATAATAAAATATTAGAAAAAAGTCTACTTTAGCATTGTCTTAAAAAGGGGGATATTACATATTCTATGGAATTGTTTGAAGTGCTAATTAATAGCAATTGTTTTTAAAATAGCTTCTAATTCAAAAACAAAATCTCTTTTTTTAGTTTCAGGAGAGTAACTAAACCCTTGTATAATTATGAGGCGATTATTATTTTTATCATCAATAGTATAACTTATAAAAGGACCACCCATAAAATCATCCTTTACAATCCATAGGCCACGAGATTCAATTGCACTTTTCCCCGAAAGAACTACCTCTTTAGTAACAGGTGTGAATTTTGGTTCAATCATCATATATGTGTTATCAAATTGGCCAGGAATATATTTTTTTGTAATAGAATCAAGATAGGCAACAGTATTATTTTTTGATGAAAAGTTTTTTGAATGATAAGATACTTCAAAAGCAATAATATTCAATTGTCCTTTAGTTATTGTGTTTCTATACCACAAAAAATCACCATTATCTTCAACTTTATTATAACTAAAAGGTAATTTTAAGGTAAACCCCAATTTATTAAAAGTTTCAATATTTTTAGTATTATGATGTTTTTTTGTAATCTTATTTTGATAAACTATTAAATCATTTTTTTTAAAAGTTGAAATTATCTCTTTTTCATGTTTATTGATATTATTAATCAGTTCTTCTTTGGATTTTCCTAATATAGATAATGTAGTTTGAGGAGAAGCATAAACATTCTTATTGGTGTAGAAATTATTTATTGTATCATAACCAACAAACATGATATTTCGTGTAGGTTTAAATAAATTGTTAAAATTTCTTGGAGTAATTTGATTTATAGAGAATTGAGTTTCTTCTTGAGGTAATCCAACTACTGGGTTTGCAATAATTTCACGTAAAGCATCACCAACTTCACCTTGCCAATCAGAATTTTTAATTACAATTAGAATATGATTAATTCTACCTGTTGAACTAACTAAGGTAAGTTTATCATTTTTTGAACAAGAAATTAAAGAAAAAAACAGAATTATAAAAAGAGATAAGTTTTTAATCATTTTTATTATTGTTTTAGATTAAGGAATTAAATCAAAAATAATAAAACTTAATAAATTCTTAATTTTGTTCCTGGTTTTAAATATTTAGTACTCCAAATATTGTTCCATTCTTTGATTTGGGTAACAGAAACTTTAGGATATTTTTGCGAAATTAACCAAAGTGAATCTCCTTTTTTAACAACATAAGTAGTGTACTTGCCTTTTGGAAGTATTTTTTTACCAGTATTTTTTGATTTATTAGAATTGCTTGATGTACTAACATAAGCTCTTCTTGGATAAATTGTTAATCTTTGACCAACTCTTAAATTGTTACTTTTTAAACCATTCCAACGTTTAATACTACTCACAGAAACACCATGTCTTTTAGCAATTTTACCAAGATAATCACCATTTCTTACACGATATCTTATTCTGTCATTGGCTTCAAAATACTTGGGTAAGGGTTTTTCACGTTTTGCATCATCGGCCAAAGCGTAAGCATAAATTTGATCTTCATTTGCAACAAATTTACCAACTAAATATTTTGGAATTGTTAAAGTGTAATTCCGGTTTTTAATAACAGGTATAATGTTTAGTTTATATTGTGGGTTTAAAAATTCGAGTAATTCATCATCTGTTTGTAATACCTTATTAATTTGATCAAATGTGATTTGTCTTTTTACTACAATAGTATCTGTTTCAAAAGTGTTAATTAATTCATTTTTGGCATATAGTTGGTGTTCATTTGCATACTCAAAAATGTAAAAAGTTGCGTAAAAAGCGGGTAAATAACCAGCAGTTTCTCTTGGCAAATAATGACGAATATTCCAGTAATTTTTCTTTCCTCCAGATCGTCTAATTGCTTTATTAACATTTCCTGGCCCAGAATTGTATGCGGCTAAAGCTAAATCCCAATCGTTAAAAATATTATACAAATTGGTTAGATATTTACAAGCTGCTTCTGTTGATTTTATAGGGTCAGATCTTTCATCAACATAAGAACTTACTTTTAGATCATACATTTTACCTGTTGAGTACATAAATTGCCAAAGTCCTTTGGCACCTACACGAGATTTTGCATTTGGTTTTAATGCAGACTCTACAATAGCCAAATATTTGATTTCTAAAGGTATATTGTATTTGTCGAGATGTTCTTCAAAAATAGGAAAGTAATATTTTGCTTTTCCCATTAAATTAGCAAAAGTCTCCTTTCTATTTTTTAAATAATGTTTAATTATTTTTTCTAATGAAGGGTTGTATTCAACATTAAAAGGTGTTCTACTATTTAAGTCAGTCAATCGTTCTTTTAATAAATCAGTCGAAAAATTATCAATAACTACTTTACCTATTGTGTCTTGAGGTAGAATAATCATTGAACTGTCAATAGAAGAAAACTTTAAAGACTCCATCCATTTTTTATCAAATTCACTAGCTTCAGAATATTCAATAAGAGCAATATTTTTTCCTGAAATTAATGTGGTATCAATTCTAATAGTATCAATTTGCACTTTAAAATTGAAAGTTATTTCAATTTGATTATTGTCAACTTGAATAAGAGTATCTTTTTTTTCTAAATTTTCTTGAGAAAATCCATAAAAAGTTACTATTAATAATGCTATTGTTAAAAATTTCTGCATTCAATATATTTCAAAAGGTTTATTTACAGTATATTCTGTATAGAAAACGGTAAAAATAGTACAAAATTTTATTAAGGTGTTGTTTTTTAGTTTTTCTTTACAACTTTAAGATTTTTTTAAGAAAAAAATCTTAAAGGAAAAGTATTGGTTTAATCATATTGGATTGTTTTTTAACTTTTGAATATTTTAAGCTTTGTTCCAGGTTTTAAGAAGGTTATATTATTTAAATTATTCCAATTTATTATTTGATCAATTGAAACCCTAGAAAATCTTCTAGAAATATTAAATAAAGTATCACCTTCTTTTACTATATAAGTTTCAAAAATTTTAGATTCTATTGAAATGATTTTATTCATTTCAATAGAAGGGGAGGAAGGGGAGACCTTTGGAGAGAAAGGATTTGTTTTGATTAATTCATTTTTGGTTACTACTAATCTTTGTCCTGTTATTAAATAATCGGTTTGTAAACCATTCCAATTTTTTAATTGTGTTAGTGTTATATGGTGTTTTTTTGCAATTTTATTCAAATTATCACCATTTCTTACTTCATAACTATTGGATTTAGTTATTCTTATAACATTTGATGAACTTATTTTAACAATGTTTTGATTTGGTGATTGATAAATAATATGCTCTTTATCAATAAATTTTTGAACCAAATATTTTGGTAAAGTCAACACGTAATATTTACTTTTTGAATATGGAATAATATCTTTCTTATATTGCGGATTTAATGCTTTTAATAATTTGTAATCAATTGAAATATTTTTTTGAATAGTAGCAAAAGACAATTGTTTCTTTATATGAATAGTATCAATTTCGACATAAGTTAAATCTGATTTTTTAGGTTTTAAACCGTGAGTTTTTGCATATTCAAAAATATAATATGTAGCATAAAAAGCAGGTAGATAACTACGAGTTTCTTTTGATAAATATTGCCTAATTTCCCAGTAATTTTGTTTCCCTCCCGAACGCCTTATGGCTTTTCTAACATTTCCCGGGCCAGAATTATACGCAGCTAAAGCTAAATCCCAATCATTGAAAGATTGGTATAACTTGGTTAAATACAAACAAGCTGCTTTAGTTGATTTTATAGGATCAAAACGATCGTCTATATATGAATTTACCTGTAAATTATATTCTTTACCAGTTGAATACATGAACTGCCATAAACCTTTGGCACCAGAAGGTGAGGTAGCATTTGGTTTTAATGCAGATTCAACAATGGCAAGATATTTAATTTCAAGTGGTAAATCATATTTGTCTAAATATTCTTCAAACATTGGAAAATAATATTCAGCCCTATCCATTAAATTTGATATATCTTCTTTTCGATTTTGTAAATAAGATCTAATAAACCTTTCTAAAGTAGGATTATGAACAATATTAAAAGGTGTTTTATAATTTAATTCTTCCAACTGTTTTATTAATAATAATGAAGTGAATTCATTTTCATCAAATTGAATTTTTTGAGGTTCTTTAACCCATGTATTATCAAAATTAGTTGTGCCACTTTTATCAATAATAGTCAAATTATTTTTTAATAAAGAAATAGAGTTTTCTTGATCAAATATTGGGTTGTTTCCTGAATCATTAAAATTTGAAAAATAACTATTTTGGCCAAAAAGTAGGGGAGATAAAACTAAAAAATAGAGGAAAAAGGACTTTTTCATTATAGCGTTTTTTTTATTTCTTTGGTATTATTGTTTTGTTATTTTTTTATCTATCCAAACCATCATTTTTTCTAAAACTTCATTTTTAATGATATCATTATGTAATTCATGATAAGCATTTTCATACAATTGTAATTCAACTTTTTCATTAGCGTTTTTTGCAAACTCTTCAGAAGCTTTATAACTAGTTAATCTATCGCCAGTACCATGCATTAATAACATAGGCATTTCCAGTTTATTAGCATTTTGTATTGCCCATTCACCTGTTTCTATAAAAACAATTGAATAATTAGGGCTAACCTTGTCATGTACTAAAGGATCGTTTTTATATGCTTCTACAATTTCTTTATCACGTGAAATGGCATCTATTTCTAACTCATTGCCCATAGTTATTGCAGGAGCAATTTTGTGTAAAATTTTACCAATCGATAATTTCCATTTTGGAGGATCAAAAGCCAATCGTAAAAAAGGGCTAGTTGCAATAACTCCACTTAGGTTGTTTTTTCGTTTTAAAGCATAATTGATTACCACATTACCACCCATACTATGACCGTAAAGAAAAATTGGTTTATCTCCAAAAATATCTTTTGCTTTTTTGAGCATTTCATAAACACAATCAAGAACAGCATTAAAACCAGGATTATGACCTTGTTTTCCTTCAGTTTTCCCATGACCAAATTGGTCATATGTTAAAACAGCTATAGAATTATTATTATAATAAGGTATAACATGTTTTTC
The DNA here is from genome assembly GCA_030613745.1 of Flavobacteriaceae bacterium. GTDB lineage: Bacteria > Bacteroidota > Bacteroidia > Flavobacteriales > Flavobacteriaceae > Lutimonas. The sequence goes on from JAUWLK010000017.1 coordinate 11,563, forward strand.
ATAGCGTTTGGAATGCTCTCCCATTCCGTGAACTAATACAACAACAGCTTTTACAGTTTTAGGTTGAAAATACTGACCGTAAAGTTTGGTATTGTACAGTTTAAAATTGAATTCTTTATGAATCATATAGAATTTATTTCTATCAAAAATAGAAAATGAGCACTATCAAATTGCAAAATTGTTAAAAAGTGCTAAAAACTTATAATGTAAGTGCTTGATATATAGTTTTATGTAGTTTTTTAAATGCTAGTATAGATGTTTTTAGTGTAAAAAAATTATTATTTAAGGGAGTTTTAGATATAATTTTGGTCATTAAAAATAAATAAAAATGGAATAAATTGCTTTGAATTTTGTAACTTTATGTGTGAATCATTAATTGGATTATTATGAAAAATTATAAAAATAATACTTCAGGAAAAAGACAGGAGAGCTTTAATAAAAAAATCCTTACCGTTGTTCATTTATTACATCCATATGTTAAACAAAGATTGAGATTTGCCGAAAACGTAGGTATACTTCCAAAAAACATGTATCAGTCAAATGGTATTATTGATGAAGTAATTTTGAGTATTTATGAAGGTAAAACTAATAATGATATTGATCTTAATGAGTTAAGATTAATGATGTTTGATTTCACAAATAAAAAATTAAGAAACCTGTTTGAAAGTGAAAAATGGCATAAAGATACGATTAGTACTAAAATAATTCTAGAAGAAGAATTACGTCTTTTAGAAGAAAAATTTACAGTTGATGCTGATTTTGATTTGATTATGAATGAAGAATTAGATGATATTTCCTATAACCAAAATGACGATGAATCACATTTACTTCAGTCTGACGAAGAACAACAAAATATATTATCATTTTTAGACCTTAAAGATAAAGCTTTTTTACTTCATTCTGATGAAGTACAACAAAGTGTATTATCATTTTTAGGCCTTAAAGATAAAGCGTTTTTAAAAAGCAAAGAAAAACAAAACACCTTGCGAAAAATGTATAGAAAACTTCCTTTACAAACCTCAAATGTGGTGGATTTGTATATTTTAGGAAAGTTAAATTTACAAGAAATAGCAACTATTTTAGATACTGAAATTGTAGAAGTAAAAAGAATTGTCGATTTTGTAAAAGAAAATTTTAAAAGATACTTAATTTGATGTAAAATTGATAAAGAATTTTATTAATTAATACAAATAATTAATTTTTTCTTTTACTGTTTAAAATATTATTGTAATATTGCATTGTGAAACTAAATAATACACATACTACATATAATAAAAATCGCCGCTCTCCCGAGCGCCGCTGTTAATTTTATATTTTCAGTCAGTTTATTTTTATTAAATATTTTTTCACAATCCAATTATTTTCAAAATGCAATTTTATACTAACATACTAAATTTAATAAAACCTATCTTTTTAGTTATTATTAGCGCTTTTATTGTTTTTCCTCGTCGTCGTCGCCCGTAAGGGTGCGTTTATTTATTGGAGTTAGGTGAGTCCATCTCTGTATTTGGAATCAAATGTTATTAATAAAATTTATCAAAAAACAATACAATGAAAATTGTAATTGCAACAAAAAGTCATATAAAATATGCGAATATTATCAGTGAAACTATTGATGATTCCGCTAACGAAAGAGGTACCGGTATAGCGAAAAGAACACCTGAGTATATCACAACTAAAATAAGTAATGGTAATGCTGTCATTGCTTTAGATGGTGAAATTTTTGCTGGATTTTGTTATATCGAAATTTTTAGTAATAAAAATTATGTGGTACACTCGGGTTTAATTGTACACAGTAATTATCGAAAACAAGGCTTAGCAAAAAAGATAAAAAATAAAGTTTTTAATTACTCAATACAAAAATATCCTGATGCTAAAATTTTTGGAATTACAACGGGTTTAGCAGTATTAAAAATAAATTATGGACTAGGATATAAACCTGTAACTTTTTCTGAACTAACTGATGATCCTGAATTTTGGAAAGGATGTCAAACTTGTCAGAATTATGATGTTTTACAACGTACTAATCAAAAAATGTGTTTATGTACAGGTATGCTGTTTGATCCAAAACATGAAGATAATGTTAAAGAACACCCTTATGATTCTAAAACATTAAGTAGATTAAAAAGAATTAAACAGGCTTTATTTTTAAAAAAATCTGATAAAAAATTATAAAAAAATGAAAAAATTAGTCTTAGCATATAGTGGAGGTTTAGACACCTCGTATTGTGCAAAATATTTATCGAAAAACAAAAAATTTGAAGTTCATGCCGTAAGTGTAAATACCGGTGGATTTAATGACGAAGAGATTCAAGAAATTAAAGAAAAAGCTTTGCAATTAGGTGCAACAGATTATAAGTCAATTGATGCAGTTCAAATATTTTACGATAAAGTAGTAAAGTATTTAATTTTCGGAAATGTACTAAAGAATAATACCTACCCACTTTCTGTAAGTGCTGAAAGGATAATTCAGGCAATTGAAATTGTAAATTATGCAAAAAAAATTAAGGCAGATTATATAGCTCATGGTAGTACCGGAGCAGGGAATGATCAAGTGAGATTTGATATGATTTTTCAAATTTTAGCTCCTGAAATACAAATTATTACACCTATTAGAGATAAAAAATTATCACGATTGGAAGAGATTGATTTTTTGCAAGAAAATGGTATTGATTATCCTTGGGAAAAAGCAAAATACTCCATCAATAAAGGGCTTTGGGGAACAAGTGTAGGAGGTAAAGAAACTTTGAGTTCGCATTTACCTTTACCCGAAGAGGCATATCCTAGTCAGTTACAATTGACAGAATCTAAGAACTTAAAATTAACTTTTAAAAAAGGAGAATTGATTGCGATTGATGATAACAAAGATAAACCAGTAAATAATATTGAAAAATTAAACATTTTGGCCTCTAAATATGCAATAGGTAGAGACATACATGTTGGTGATACTATTATTGGAATCAAGGGCAGAGTTGGTTTTGAAGCTCCGGCACCTTTAATTATTATCAAGGCTCATCATTTATTAGAAAAACACACCCTTACAAAATGGCAACAACATCATAAAGAACAAATGGGTAATTGGTATGGAATGATGTTACACGAAGGTCAGTATTTAGATGAAGTAATGAGAAATATTGAGGTGTTTTTAAAGGATACGCAAAGATATGTTTCTGGAGATGTATTTGTGAGCCTGTATCCTTACAGATTTACGATTAACGGAATTTCTTCAAAACATGATTTAATGGACTCATCTTTTGCTAGTTATGGTGAAAGTAATGAAGGTTGGACAGCCGATGATGCCAAAGGGTTTATCAAAATAACGGCAAATCAAGGTAAAATATTTAATCACGTAAATTCATAAAAATGATTAAAGCTGGAATTATAGGAGGAGCAGGTTACACAGCCGGTGAATTGATAAGATTAATTATTAATCACTCAAAATTAGAATTAGATTTTGTGTTTAGTACTTCAAATGCAGGAAATAAAATAATAGATATTCATCAAGACTTAATTGGTGAAATTGATCTTAATTTTACAGATAGGATCAATGAAAATATTGATGTACTATTTTTATGTTTGGGTCATGGAAATTCAACTACATTTTTGCAAAAAAATAAGTTTTCAAAAAATACTAAAATCATTGATTTGAGTAATGATTTTAGGTTAGAAAACGATAAAATTTTTAATGGTAAAACATTTGTTTACGGTTTGCCGGAATTGAATAAAAAAGCGATAAAAAACACAAATTATTTAGCAAACCCTGGTTGTTTTGCTACTGCTATTCAATTGGCAATATTGCCTTTAGCGAAACGAAGTTTGATTTATGATGATATTAATGTTAATGCTGTGACTGGAGCAACTGGAGCAGGAACGTCTTTATCAAAAACTACTCATTTTACTTGGCGTGATAATAATTTTTCAAGTTATAAAGCATTTACACATCAGCATTTAGGAGAGATAAATCAAAGTATAAAATCTTTACAAGATAATTTTGATGATGAAGTGGTTTTTATTCCAAATAGAGGAAACTTTAGTAGAGGGATTTTTGCAACAACTTATACCAAGTTTAAAGGAACAATTGAAGAAGCTAAAACAATGTACAAAGAGTTTTATCAAGATGCTGCTTTTACTTTTATTTCTGATAAGGAAATACATTTAAAACAAGTAGTAAATACAAACAAATGTTTGATTCATTTATCAAAACATGGTAATAAAATATTAATAACTAGTATAATAGATAATCTACTAAAAGGCGCTTCAGGACAAGCCATTCAGAATATGAATTTGATGTTTGGTTTTGATGAAACAGAAGGGTTACAATTAAAAGCAAATTATTTTTAAAATAATAATTAACACTTTGAATGTTCCCCTCTTGAGAGGGGTTAGGGGTGTGTCAAAATAAAATATATGAAAATAGCAATTATAGGTGTTGGAAATTTAGGGTATTCTATTGCGTTAGGAATCTTGAGTCAAAAAAAAGAAATTAACTGTAAATCATTATACTTAACAAAAAGAAATACAGACTCTTTAGCACATTTAGAAAAAGTATCAACTGTAAGACTGACTAATGATAACAAAAGAGCTGTTAAATATTCGGATGTCGTGATTGTTGCAGTACTACCAGCACAATTAAAAGAAGTTTTACAAGAAATAAAAGAGGTAATTAATCCAAAAAAACATACTATTATTTCCGTTGCTACGGGAAGAACCATCGAAGAAATTGAATCAGTTTTGGGAAATGATGTATCAATTTTAAGATGTATGCCAAATACTGCAATTGCAGTTGGACAATCTATGACTTGTATAAGTGCAAATAAAAAAGGAGAAAAGAATATTTATATTGCGAAAACAGTTTTTAATGCATTAGGACAAACACTCAATATTGAAGAAAATTTAATGCAGGCAGCTACAGTTATTTGCGCTAGTGGCATTGCCTTTTGGATGCGTTTGATTAGAGCTACAACCCAAGGAGCTATTCAACTGGGATTTCATAGTGAAGATGCACAAAAACTATCTATGCAAACTTGTTTAGGAGCTGCTAGTTTATTGATTGATTCTCAAAGTCACCCTGAACAAGAAATTGATAAAGTTACTACACCTAGTGGTTGTACCATAGAGGGTTTAAATGAAATGGAACATCAAGGATTAAGCTCATCTTTAATCAAAGGATTGGTAACATCTTATGAAAAAATTAGTGAAATTTAGCTTTTTAGATTAAAACAAAAAGAATATAATTAAAAAACAAAAAATGAATTTATTCAATGTTTATCCACTTTATAACGTAACTCCAGTAAAAGCTAAGGGTTGCCATCTTTGGGATAAAGACAATCAAAAATATTTAGACCTTTATGGAGGGCATGGCGTAATTTCTATTGGTCATACCCATATAGATTATGTTGCAAAACTTAAATCTCAAATTGATAAAATGGGATTTTATTCCAATTCAATTCAAAATCCATTACAAGTTGAATTGGCACAAAAATTAGGTGTAATTTCTAATTGTGAAAACTATAATTTGTTTTTGTGTAATTCAGGAGCAGAAGCAAATGAAAATGCTTTAAAATTAGCTTCTTTTAAAACTGGGAAAAAGAAAATAATAGCTTTTAAAAACTCCTTTCATGGAAGGACCTCAGCAGCGGTAGCAGCAACAGACAATTTAAACATCAATGCGCCATTAAATCAACAACAAGAAGTTGTTTTTTTACCTTTAAATAATATTGAGTTGGTAAGACAAGAACTACAAAATAATGATGTTTGTGCAGTAATTATAGAAGGTATTCAAGGTGTTGGTGGTTTAGATGAAGGTACTACAATTTTTTTTCAAGAATTACAAAGTATTTGTAATGATAATAATGTGGTTTTTATAGTTGATGAAATCCAATCAGGATATGGCAGAAGTGGAAAATTCTTTGCTTTTCAGCATCACAATATACAACCCGATATTATTACTGTAGCAAAAGGAATGGGAAATGGTTTTCCAATAGGAGGAGTTTTAATTTCTGAAAATATTGAAGCAAAATATGGAATGTTAGGTACAACTTTTGGAGGAAATCATTTGGCTTGTGTTGCAGCAATATCAGTTTTGAATGTAATAGAAAAAGAAGATTTAATTACAAATGTTAATGAGGTTTCGGCATACTTTTTAGACAAAATCAAACAAATACCTCAGATAAAAAAAGTAAAAGGAAAAGGTTTGATGTTAGGTATTGAATTTGATTTTGAAGTATCTGAAATTAGAAAAAAATTAATTTTTGAAAAATACATATTTACTGGTGGAGCATCTAATAAAAATTTACTAAGAATTCTTCCGCCTTTGAGCGTAACAAAACAAAATATGGATACGTTTATTAAAGCATTAAAGGAATTAATTTAATTAAAAGGATGAATAAAATACTTACCATAAGCCAACGAAATGCAGTTTTAAAAAGTATGTCAAAATTAATAGACAAAAAAAGAGGTGTTATTTTAGATGCGAATAAAATAGATATCGAAGCTTTTGCCAAAAACGATAAAGCAATGTATGATAGACTTATTGTTGATGATACAAAAATAGACGAAATGATTGCATCTTTAAATCAATTGGTCAATCAGAAGGATCCTGTTGGTAAAGAGTTATTTCATTTCAAACATGAAAATGGATTAGATATTTATAATAAAACAGCATCATTTGGCACTGTAATGATTATTTATGAATCTCGTCCTGATGTTACTATTGAAGCAGGCGGTATTGCATTTAAATCTGGTAATAAAATATTATTAAAAGGAGGTAAAGAAGCAATCAATTCTAATTTGGCTATTGTTGATTTATGGCATAATGCTTTAGAAAAAAATAACATTTCAAAAAGTTGGGTGGAATATTTAAATTATAACCGACAAGAAACTCAGGATTTTTTAAAGAATCCTACACAAAAAATTGATTTAATAATTCCAAGAGGTGGTGAAAAACTTATTGCTTTTGTAAAAACAAATGCTACTTGCCCTGTAATTGTTAGTGGAAGAGGGAATAACTTTGTGTATGTACATAGAAATGCGGATATAGAAAAAGCTTTAGATATTATTATTAATGCAAAAGTTGCTAAAATATCTGCATGTAATGCCTTAGATAAGGTTTTGATAGATACTAATTTACCAGATTTTGAAAATTTTGTAAAAAAATTAATCAATAAATTGAAAGAATATAATGTTGAAATTCTAGGTGATGTAGTTATTTCAGAATTTGATGGTGTTTCTTTAATTTCTAATGAAAATATCTGGTATGAGGAGTTTTTAGATTATAAAATTGTGATAGGAACAATTAATTCTATTGAAGAAACAATTTCAATAATTAATAAGTTTAGTGGTGGACATTCAGCTACTATAATTACAACCAATGAAAAAGCAGCTAAATTGTTTATGGAATCTGTTGATTCAGCAGCTGTTTATCACAATGCATCATCACGATTTACGGATGGATTTCAATTTGGCTTAGGTGGAGAATTGGCAATTAGTACAGATAAATTACACCAAAGGGGTCCGATAGGATTACAACATTTGGTAACTAATAAATGGCATGTTTATGGCAATGGACAAATTAGATAAAAAAAGAATACTAATCAAAATAGGTACCAATACCTTAACAAAAGAAACCAATCATATTTCGAGAGGTAAAATTGAGGATATTGGCAGGCAAATCTCTGAGTTAAAAAATGAATATGAGTTTATTATTGTAAGTTCAGGAGCTATTGCCGTTGCCAAACAATTTGTAAAACTTGAAAGTAATGGAAAAGAAATAAATGTGAAACAGGCTTTGGCAGCAATTGGTCAGCCACATTTAATGCGAATTTTTCAAGAAAATTTTAGAGAATTGGGTTTACTAACTTCGCAATGTTTATTGACATATGGTGATTTTGAAAGAGAAAAATCAAAGCAAAACATTGTGAATACCATTAATGTTTTGTTGGCAAATAAATATATTCCAATTATTAATGAAAATGATACAGTTTCTACTGATGAAATTCAATTTGGAGATAATGATAAATTAGCAGCATTAACAGGTATACTATTAGATGTTGATTTGGTGATTTTTGCATCAAATACCAATGGAATTTACACAAAAGAATCTATTTTGAATAATAAAAAGAAAACTATTAGAGAAGTGAGTGATATTTCAAAACTTCAAAAGGAAGTTTCTGATATTAAATCTTCTTTGGGTTCAGGAGGAATGCAATCAAAAATTGATGCAGCAGCTATTTTACTAAACAAAAATATTGAAACTTGGTTTGTGAATGGTATTGAAGATAATTTTATAATAAATGCATTAAATGATAAGGTTGAATTTACAAAAATAAAATAAAACCTTGCGCACTTTACTGTTAAACTAATAATACAATGAACTATTTATCAATTAAAAATATTGACAATTTAAAAGAGTGGGTTCAAGAAGCAATTCAATTAAAAAATAAACCTCTTGAATATCAAAGTTTAGGTAAAAATAAAACTATTGGCTTGCTCTTTTTTAATCCAAGTTTACGAACCCGATTAAGCCCACAAAAAGCTGCTATGAATTTAGGGATGGAACCAATTGTAATGAATTTTAGTAATGAAGGTTGGGCTTTAGAATTTGAGGATGGTACAGTAATGAATGAAGGAAAATCAGAACATATAAAAGAAGCTGCACAAGTGATTTCACAATTTTGTGATGTGATTGCAATCAGAGTTTTTGCTTCTTTATCCGATAAAGAAAAAGATCTTTCTGAAGAAGTTTTAACATCATTTGCTAAATACGCTACCGTACCAATTGTAAATATGGAAAGTTCAGTCGGACACCCACTTCAAGCCTTAGCCGATGCAATTACTTTAGAAGAAAATGCACCCGATTATAAGCCGAAAGTTGTATTGAGTTGGGCGCCACACCCTAAAGCATTGCCTCATGC
>JAUWLK010000317.1 GCA_030613745.1 Flavobacteriaceae bacterium
TTAAAAATATTTTTATTTCGCATTTACATGGAGATCATTTTTATGGTTTAATTGGTTTGATATCAACTTTTAATTTATTAAATCGTCAAACCGAACTACATATTTATGCTCCAAAAGGAGCAAAAGAAATCATCAATTTACAGTTCAAATTATCAAAAACATGGATCAAGTACCCATTGCACTTTCATGAGCTTTCTTCCAAGAAAAGTAAAAAAATATTTGAAGATGAAAAAGTTGAAGTTCACACCATACCTCTAAAGCATCGCGTTTATACCAATGGTTTTTTATTTCAAGAAAAACTTGCAGATAGAAAATTAAATATGAATGCAGTCTCTAAACACAAAGAAATAGAAATATGTGACTATCAAAACATAAAAAAAGGTAAAGATTTTGTAAAAAATAATGGAGAGATAATTACAAATAAAACTTTAACTTTTGACCCCTACCCTATTTTGAAATATGCCTTTTGTAGTGATACTGCCTATTTTGAAGATATCTTACCAATTATAACAAACGTAGATTTGTTATACCATGAATCAACTTTTTTAAAAGACAATATTGATTTAGCAAAAATAACCAAACATGCAACAGCCAAACAAGCGGCTACTATTGCAAAAAAAGGGAAAGTCAAAAAATTATTACTGGGACACTATTCAAGCAGATATAAAAATATTAACCTGTTTTTAGAAGAGGCTCAACCGATTTTTAAAAATGTTGAATTATCAGAAGAAGGAAAAGTTTTTTCAATTGATAATAAATAACTCTAATACTGCCCAGTACTCAGAAGCACCAAAGTACAAGAGTTTTCAAAAGAAATATTATTTTCATTTAAAATGTTTTCCAGCTTTTTATTTGTCGTCCCTGGATTAAAAATTACTCGTTTTGGACGCAAAGAAACAATATAATCAAAATAATCTTCTTGCCTTTTAGGGTTTAAATACAAAGTAATTGTGTGAATATTATCAAACTTTGGCATTCCTTTATAAATTATAACACCGTCAATTTCTCCTTCTTGCAATCCAACTCCAACAACTTCATACTTTTTATCTATCAATCTATGAATAGCAAAATTAGAATAACGATCAGTTTTTAAAGAAGCTCCCAAAACAAGAGTTATATCCATTTTTTATTTTTTTTTACACAAAGATATGAGTATAATATATTTATAAATATAAAAAAACAATTTTCTTATAATTTTCTTGTCATAAGTTATAATTTTTTAGATATTGCAAATTACTTATTAAAAATTTATAGATTCATATGTATAAAAAAATACTTTCTTTACTATTTACAGTAATCCCGTTTTTAACTTTTGCCCAAGATAAAGGGCTTGACCAACAAATTGATGAAGCTTTTGGCAATGCAACAGGATGGTTTGTAAATTTCATTTTTTATCAAATTCCTTTTAGTGATGATGTAAGAGTATATTGGGTATTATTTCCTTTAATTCTTGGAGCAACTTACTTTACCTTATATTTTAAGTTTATAAACTTCAGAGGTTTTTTTACTTCTATCAATATTGTAAGAGGAAAATATGATGAAGTTGATCATCATGAATCTTTAATTGCAGCGGGTGATTCAACTCCTGGAGGTGATATTGCTGAAACTATTGCTATTGAAGGCCATGAAGGAGAAGTATCACATTTTCAAGCTTTAACCGCTGCATTATCAGCCACAGTTGGGTTAGGTAATATTGCAGGAGTTGCAATTGCGGTATCTATTGGTGGTGCAGGAGCTACATTTTGGATGATTGTTGCTGGATTTTTAGGAATGGCATCAAAGTTTGTAGAATGCACACTTGGTGTAAAATATAGAGATATTAGTGAAGACGGAACTGTATATGGAGGTCCGATGTACTATTTAACCAAAGGACTTAAATCTAAAGGTCTCGGAGGATTGGGTAAAGTATTAGCTGCAATGTTTGCCGTATTTGTAATTGGAGGTTCATTTGGTGGAGGAAATATGTTTCAGGTGAATCAGGCATTCCAATTAGTTGAAAACATTACTGGAGGAGATAATTCTTTCTTACATGAAAGAGGATGGCTATTTGGTGTGGTTATGGCAATATTAGTTGGGATTGTAATAATTGGTGGAATTAAAAAAATAGCAAAAGTAACGGATAAGATTGTTCCTTTTATGGTAGTAATATATGTAGCTGCATCTTTATTCGTATTAATTTCAAAATATGATATGATTGGTGATGCTATTTTACAAATATATAATGGTGCATTTAGCCCTGAAGGCGTTGTTGGTGGAGCAGTTGGAGTACTGGTTCAAGGATTTAGACGTGCTGCTTTTTCAAATGAAGCAGGTGTTGGATCAGCTTCAATAGCACACTCTGCAGTAAAAACTAAATATCCCGCATCTGAAGGAATGGTTGCTTTATTAGAACCATTTATTGATACCGTTGTTGTTTGTACAATGACAGCATTGGTATTAGTTATTACTGGTAATGTAGCTGCCGAAAATGCTTCATTAAATGATGCCCAAGCCATTTTAT
>JAUWLK010000109.1 GCA_030613745.1 Flavobacteriaceae bacterium
CAACAGCAAAAGCAATATGATGCATTCCTGGTCCTTTTTTCTCAACGAATTTCCCTATAGGTCCTTCAGGTGAAGTGCTTTCTAAAAGTTCAATTTTTGTGTAACCAACAATAAAAAACGCAGTTTTAACTTTTTGGTCAACTACTTCTTCAAAAAAATAACATTTCAATCCTAAAACATTTTCGTAATATTTGATAGATTCATCTAGATTGTCTACTGCAATTCCAATGTGTTCAATGTGTGTTATCTTCATATTTATATGTATTTTTAAAAGGAAGGACAAAATTATTATGAATTTAATCTTAATAAGATGATATTAATCATCTTATGTAACAAAAGTTATAATAATTAACAAAAATTATTTGTATGAGTGACATTGTACTTTTTTTTGTATTGGTTTAGCGATTATGTTATATGGAAAGAATAAAAGATTATTTCTCAATATTTATTCAGTAAGCATGTCAAATAGATTTTAAAATTGAATTAAAAAAAGCATTTTTACCCTATATTTGTTTAGATTATAATCAAATTTCTTATAAACATTTAGTTAATAAATAATGAATCCTTTGGCGATGAAGTCATTAATTATTTTTTTTGTTGTAGTTCTGTTGAGTAGTTATTCTATATGCTCCCAGAAATTAGATAATAAAGGAAAAACAATAAAGATCCTTTCTTTTAATATTTTACACGGTACAACTACAAGAGGTGATTTTGATCTAGATGCAATTGCCAAAGTTATTATTGAGGCTGATCCTGATTTTATGGCCATATAGGAAGTAGATTATAAAACAAATAGAGCAAAAAAGTATGATTTGGCAACTGAATTAGGGAGGAGAACTAAAATGGCTCCTATTTTTGGAAAAGCAATGAGTTTTGATGGTGGAGAATATGGAGAAGGAGTTTTATCAAAATATACTTTTTTGGAAACCAGGAAAGTTAGTTTACCATATTCAACAGGTAATGAGACGAGAGCCGATTTAGAAGTAACCACAATTATAAACTCAGGTGACACTATTTCGTTTATTGGTACACATTTAGATCATTTAAAGGATGAAATTGATTGAATTTCTCAAGCAAAATAAATCAATGAAGTTTTTGCAACAAATAAATATCCAACTATACTTGCCGGAGATTTAAATGCAGTTCCCGGTAGTTTGATAATCCATATTTTTGAGGAATTGTGGGAGGTTTCTTATGATAAACACAATCCCAAACCTACATACCCTTCAGACAAGCCATCTATTAAAATTGATTATGTGATGCTATATCCTAAAAATAAGTGGAAAGTTATTTAAACGGAGATTATTCAGGATGCTATAGCTTCAGATCATTGTGCTTATCTGGTAACCATAATGCTATTAAATGATCAATAATTGTTTAATAGATTAATTTTGTAATTTCTCAGAACTTGCACTTCCTACACCGATAACCTGATCATACAGATCACCAAATTTTCTATAATACACAATTACAGTGTACTCATTTTCAGTTTGGTAATATGAACCTTCAATTGTATGTGTATTTATTTGTGAATTTTCATCTACACTAACATAAGTGTAATTATAAAAACCTTGTTTTAATAATATCGTAGTTTCATAAAGATTGGTTTGTCTATTAAAATTCATTTTGTTATCATCAGTAATTTGCCAGTCATTAAAAGCGCCATAAACATAAATATTATTATTGTTGAGGTTCTCATTATATTCTAAAGCAAAATGTACAAAAGAATAATCTCCTTCAAGTGAAATATCATCGGCATCAATAGTTCGTAGAACAAAATTTCCATTTACATCGGGGTAAAAAGAATAAGGTTTCTTTCCTCTAGCCTCATTATAATATAAATAGGTATTGAAAATGTTGCCCAATCTAGTTTTTGCAATATTGTTGGTAGCATTTCTTATTTCTTTAGTGTCAAAATATAAAAATTCATTTCCTGCCCAAAAAGAAATCTCATCTACATAATTATATAATAACTGAGAACCTCTAATATATTTTGGTTTGATATTTTTAATTACCGAATTCCAATCATTATTTCGATAAATAGCTACCTTTATTTCTTCATTGGGGTTGTTGAGTAGTAAGTTTTGATTATTTATAATAAATTGCACATTGTGTTTTTCATTAATATAAGCTATATCCCTGCTTCTGTGGGCAGTAACACCAACATTAACTTTAGGTTGATAGACTATAAAACGTCGATTAAAAATAATGTTATCATCTTCATCTAATATAGAAATTAAATAATTACCACTAATTTTTATTCTATTATTTTGATTGGGTATTTGTAATTGATAATGGGTGTAATATTGTAAAGTATTAAATGAATTTTCATAATTTCTAATTCTATCTTGAGCAAAACCACTCATATATTCTGTGGAAACAATATTTGAAACCTGCCAATTGTAATCACAGTGCTCAATTTTATAGGAATAAATTTTTTCATCACCATCAGTATCATCAAATGTAAGTTCTATGGTTTCTCCTAAATGTATTATTGGAGCATAAGCATTAGGTTTTTTTGGTTTTAAAGTGATAGATTTAATATTTGAAGGAGGGTTGACAATATTTGAATTTTGCGACCAAAGGTTTAAAGCTGTAAATATTGATATTAAAAATGATAAAGTAAAAAGTTTTAAACTAGCCATATTATTGATAATAAATCGTTTATAAAATCTAAATGTTGTATTTTTTTGTGCCAAATATAGCTCCAAATATTGTATAAATAAATGTTAAATATATGATAAACTATAAAATATTAATATTAAATTTGTTTTCTGTTAAAAAACATTTGATAATCCCTTTGTTTTATTAGTTGAAATTGAATTTTAAAGCAAAAGGAAAGTATAAATTTAATTTAAAGCAAATTTATGTCAATAGACATTAAGATTAAAAAAGGCTTAAAAATTAAGCTTAAAGGAAGAGCGCAAAAAAAATTATCTTCAGTAAATCGCTCAAAAATATTTGCTCTAAACCCGCCATATTTTCATGGAATCTTACCTAAGATGGCTCTTAAAGTAGGAGATAAAGTTCAAGTAGGCGATACCGTTTTTTACTCAAAACAGCAAGAGCAAATTAAATTCACATCACCGGTAAGTGGTGAAATTAAAGAAATTGTTCGTGGTGCAAAACGTAAAATTTTATCGGTTATAATTGCAGCAGATAAAGAGGACTCATATAAAGATTTTGGTATAAAAATTCCAAATGACTTGTTGGCTCCGCAGGTTAAAGAAATACTTTTAGAAAGCGGTTGTTGGGCATTTATAAAACAACGACCTTATGATATTATAGCAAATCCTGATGATACTCCTAAAGCTATTTTTATTTCAGCTTATGCAACAGCACCTTTAGCAGCTTCACATGAGTTTATTTTAGAAGGAAGAGAAAAAGAATTTCAAGTAGGAATAGATGCTTTATCTAAATTGACTCATGGAAAAGTGCATCTTTCTGTTGATGGAAATTCTTCTTCATTTTTAAATGATATTGAAGGAGTGAGGTTTCACAAAGTAAATGGATTACATCCTGCTGGTAATGTGGGTGTACAAATTTCAAAAATTGATCCGATTAACGCAGGAGAAAGAGTATGGTTCATAAGTCCACAAAATGTTGCAAGTATTGGTAGTCTGTTTTTGACAGGTAAGTATAATCCAACGAAAGTGATTGCATTAGTAGGCTCACAAGTTGAAAATCCACAATATTATAAAGTTCTTCAAGGAACATTAATTAGCGATTTTGTTGCAGGAAAATTAATTAAGACAAATAATAGAATTATTAACGGAGATGTTTTAGCAGGAACAATAGTGGATAATGAAGGAGCTATAGGTTTTTACGATGATGAAATTTCGGTTTTACCTGAAGGTGATCATTATAGTTTTTTTGGTTGGATGCCGTTTTTTGGAAATAACAAATTTAGCATGTCTCGTACATTCTTTTCATTTTTAACACCAAATAAAGAATATAATTTGGATACCAATTTAAACGGTGAAGATCGTGCAATGGTTGTTACTGGTGAAATGGAAAAGGTAATGCCAATTGATATTTACCCTATGCAATTACTAAAAGCGACATTGATAGGTGATATTGAAAAAATGGAAAATTTAGGAATTTACGAAGTAGCTCCTGAAGATTTTGCTTTAATTGATTTTGTAAGTTCTTCTAAAATTGAAGCTCAAGATATTATACGTCAAGGTTTAGATTTAATGATTAAAGAAGTAGGTTAAATGGATTTTTTAAGAAAACAAATAGATAAAATTAAACCTCACTTTGAAAAAGGAGGTAAGTTTGAAAAATATGCTCCCGCTTTTGGCGGAATTGAAACATTTTTATATGTCCCTAATCATACTACTAAAACAGGTGCACATATCCGTGATGGTGTTGATTTGAAAAGAGTAATGATGATTGTGGTGTTAGCTTTATTGCCAGCACTCATATTTGGTACTTGGAATGTGGGTTACCAAAACTTAGGAGAAGGTCATAGTTTTTGGGAGTATTTTAGCTTTGGCGGAATTAGAATTTTACCAATGATTATCATTTCTTATGGAGTTGGTTTAGGAATTGAATTTGCATATGCAGTATTTAGAGGTCATTCAGTTAATGAAGGTTATTTGGTAACAGGCTTATTAATTCCACTAATTATGCCTATTGATATGCCTTTATGGATGTTGACAATTTCAGTAGTATTTGCTGTAATTATTGGTAAAGAAGCATTTGGTGGAACCGGGATGAATATCTTAAATCCAGCCTTAGTAGCCCGTGCTTTTGCACTTTTTTCTTATGCTCCATTTATGTCGGGTAACACAGTTTGGGTTGCCGATTCTGTGGCCGATGGTGTTTCAGGAGAAACTCTCTTAGGAACATTAGGTGCTAATCAAATACCAAACACAAGTGTTTATGATATGTTTATGGGATTCATGCCAGGTTCGGTAGGAGAAACTTCGGTTTTGATGATATTGATAGGTGCAGCATTTTTACTTTTTACAGGAATAGCGAGTTGGAGAATTATGATTTCTTCAATAATAGGAGCATCTATAATGGGCTTTATTTTTAATCTAATAGGTAGTGAAACCAATGCCTTATTTAACTTTCCATGGTGGCAACACTTGTTAGTTGGAGGTTTTGCTTTTGGTATTGTATTTATGGCAACCGATCCGGTTACAGCAGCCCAAACAACAAAAGGAAAATGGATTTATGGATTTTTGATTGGTGTATTTGCTGTTTTGATTCGCGTAATAAATCCAACACTACCAGAAGGTATGATGATGGCAATTTTATTGATGAATGTGTTTGCTCCAACTATTGACCATTATGTGATAGAAAGCAATATTAAAAAGAGAAAAAAACGTTTACTAAAAGTTAAAGCGTAATTATTATGGATAGAAATAGTAATGCATATACATTCATTTTTGCAATTGTTATGATTGTTATAGTTGCAGCCGGATTGGCTTTTACTGCAACAACTTTAAAACCATTACAAGCAGAAAATGTAAGAAAGGAAAAAATGCAAAATATTTTATCAACAATTGGAGTAGATGTTACCAGAGATGAAGCATCTGTAAATTTTGATAAATTTATAAAACAACAAATGGCTTTGAAACCAGATGGAACTACAAGTGATGATGTTGATGCATTTAAGTTAGATCTTAGTAAAGAACTTAAAAAATCACATGATCAACAACATTACCCTATTTATGTTGCAGATAAAGATGGAAAGAAATATTATGTTATTCCATTATACGGTTCAGGATTATGGGATGCCCTTTGGGGATATATTGCTTTAGATACTGATAAAAATACAATTATAGGAGCATCATTTGACCATGCTGGTGAAACACCTGGTTTAGGAGCTGAAATAAATCAATCATGGTTTGAAGATCAATATATAGGTAAAACTATTTTTGATAAAAATGGAGAGTTTGTTTCTGTAAAAGCGGTTAAAGGAGGTGCATCAGTTGGTGATATGCACGGTGTAGATGCCATATCCGGAGGTACAATTACTTCTGATGGTGTTTCTATGATGGTTGAAGAAAGATTAAAAAATTATATACCTTATTTAAAAAATAAATAGTTATGTCTGAAGAAAAAGAAGCTTTATTTTCAAAGAAGAACAGGGCACTACTTACAGATCCTTTAAATGATGATAATCCAATTACAATACAAGTACTAGGTATATGTTCTGCATTAGCTATTACTGTTCAGTTAAAACCTGCAATAGTTATGGCAATAGCCGTGTTATTTGTAATGGTTTTTAGTAGTGTAATAGTATCGTTATTACGAAATTTAATTCCGAGCAGGATTAGAATTATAGTGCAATTATTAATTGTTGCTTCATTGGTGATTTTAGTGGATCAAGTATTAAAAGCTTATGCTTATGATGTAAGTAAAGAGTTATCTGTATTTGTTGGATTAATTATTACAAACTGTATTATAATGGGAAGATTGGAGGCTTTTGCATTGGCAAATGGTCCTTGGAAATCATTTATAGATGCAGTAGGTAATGCAGCGGGATATGGAATCATATTAATTATCGTAGCCTTTTTTAGAGAATTGTTGGGTTCAGGTAAATTAATGGGTTATGAAGTTTTAGGTCATAAAGCCAAAACTATAGCTGAATCTACCGGATTATATCATTTTGGATATGAAAATAATGGTTTTATGTTATTATCTCCAATGGCATTGATTACCGTTGGTATTTTAATATGGATACAACGTTCGAAAAATAGAAAATTAATAGAAGCTTAAAATTATAGATCATGGAAGAATTAGGAAGTTTATTTGTAAAAAGTATTTTCATAGAAAATATGATTTTTGCATATTTTCTTGGAATGTGTTCCTATTTAGCAGTTTCAAAAACCGTTAAAACAGCGGTAGGTTTAGGAGCTGCAGTAATATTTGTATTGGCAATTACGGTTCCGGTTAATTATTTGCTAGATACTTATATTTTACGTGAAGGAGCTTTAACTTGGTTGGGACCAGAATATGCTGATATTGATTTAAGTTTTTTAAGTTTCATTTTATTTATTGCCGTAATTGCATCTATGGTGCAATTGGTTGAAATGATAGTGGAACGATTTGCACCTGCTCTTTACGGTGCCTTAGGTATTTTCTTACCCTTGATTGCAGTTAACTGTGCAATATTAGGAGGTTCATTGTTTATGCAGCAAAAAGGCTTTACTACTATTACCGAATCGTTTGTTTACGGGTTAGGTTCGGGTATAGGATGGCTTTTAGCTATTGTGGCAATTGCATCGATAAGGGAAAAAATCACTTATTCTAATGTGCCAAAACCATTAAAAGGATTAGGTATAACATTTATCATTACCGGTTTAATGGCAATTGCTTTTATGAGTTTTTCAGGAATAAAGTTATAGGAAGAAACAGGAGAAAAGAGACTAGAAACAAGAAAAATGGAATTAGATAAAGTTAGGGAGTAAATCTATAAAGATGAAAAAACATAATTTTAAAAACCTTAAAATTTGGCAAGATGGTATAAAATTAGTTTCCGAAACATATAAAATGACAAAAACATTTCCAAAATTTGAAATGTATGGTTTGTCTAATCAAATGAATAGATGTTCTGTTTCAATTCCTTCAAATATAGCGGAAGGTTCTAGTAAAAGTTCAAATAAGTATTTCAATAAATACCTTGAAGATAGTTTAGGCTCTGCTTTTGAATTAGAAACACAATTAATTGTCGCTTTAAACGAAGGATATATAAATAAAAAAGAATTTAAAGTTTTAGAAGAAAAAATATTAAAAATACAAAGAATGATTTCAGGTTTTCAAGAAAATTTAGGTTTATAATCTAATTTGAACTCAAGATAATTCATCTTGTTTCTAGTCTCTTGTTTCTTGATTCTTAAAAAATAAATAAATGAATCCAATCGTAGCAAGTATCATATTTTCATTAGTATTAATACTTATTTTAGTAGCAATTTTATTAGTAGCTAAAGCAAAATTACTTCCATCAGGTAAAGTAAAAATATTAATCAATAAAGAAAAAGAAGTTGAAGTACCTATGGGAGGTACACTTTTGTCAACTTTAGGGGATCAAGGAATTTTCTTACCTTCTGCATGTGGAGGTGGTGGTACATGTATCCAATGTACATGTAAAGTTCTGTCTGGTGGTGGAGATGCACTACCAACTGAAACACCACATTTTACTCGTAAAGAATTAGCAGCTGGCACTCGTTTGAGTTGTCAGGTTAAGATAAGAGAAGATATGGAAATTACTATTCCAGAAGAAGTTTTTGGTATAAAAAAATTCGAAGCTACTGTCGTTTCTAATTATAATGTAGCTTCATTCATTAAAGAGTTTGTTGTTGAACTTCCTGAAGATATGGATTATAAACCAGGAGGATATATTCAAATTGAAATCCCAAATACTGAAGTAAAATTTTCTGATATTGATATTACAGCTCACCCAAAAGAACATCCTGGTGAAC
Source organism: Flavobacteriaceae bacterium (assembly GCA_030613745.1). Lineage (GTDB taxonomy): Bacteria > Bacteroidota > Bacteroidia > Flavobacteriales > Flavobacteriaceae > Lutimonas. Next base: position 8,439 of record JAUWLK010000109.1, read on the forward strand.
CAGATAAATTTAAATTGGAATGGGACAAGTTCAACCTATGGCCTTTAACTATGAAAAATAGTGAAAATGTAGAAAGAGCATATTCCATGGCATCTTATCCTGCAGAAGGTAGAAAAGTCATGTTAAATGTTCGAATTGCTACTCCACCTTGGGATAGAGCTAAAAATGGTTGGATGGATGTAAACCCAGGCGTGGCATCATCATAT
>JAUWLK010000267.1 GCA_030613745.1 Flavobacteriaceae bacterium
TCATTGTTTACAATTGCAATTGCAGTACCTTCAGATGAATCTCTATCTGCTCTTTTGGCAGCTACTTTTTGACCTTTTTTGCGTAATATTTCAATAGCTAAATTAGAATCACCATTGGCTTCAACCAATGCATTTTTACAATCCATCATTCCTGCACCGGTAGCTTTTCTTAAACTATTTACTTCAGCAGCTGTTATTTTTGCCATTTTATTTTATTTTTAATCGTTATTTAATTTGATTGAAAAATTAATTATTTTTCTTTACTAATTACTTCTTCAGTTGCTTTAACATCTTTTTCAGCTTTAGGAGTTACCTTTTCCTTAGTTTTAGGAGTTATCTCTTCTTTAGCTTTAGGAGTTACCTTTTCCTTAGCTTTAGGAGTTATCTCTTCTTTAGCTTTAGGAGTCTCTCCTTTAGCTTTAGGAGCTAATTCTTTTTCCTTACTGCTTTTTCTGTCACTTAAACCTTCAGCAATTGCATTGGTTAAATAAAATAAAACTTTTTCAATTGACCTTGAGGCATCATCATTTGAAGGAATCACAAAATCAATTTGTCTTGGGTCAGAATTTGTATCTACCATAGCAAAAATTGGAATGTTTAATTTTTGTGCTTCAGCAACAGCAATATGTTCACGTTTAATATCAACTACCAAAATTGCTGCTGGTAAACGGGTCATATCTGTAATAGAACCTAGATTTTTTTCTAATTTAGCTCTTTGACGATTTATTTGTAATTTTTCTCTTTTTGAAAGTGCATCAAAAGATCCATCTTTTTTCATTCTATCAATTAAAGCCATTTTTTTAACAGCTTTTCTAATAGTAATAAAATTAGTTAACATACCTCCAGGCCATCTCTCTGTAATATATGGCATATTTACACTTTCTGCTTTTTCAGCTACAATGTCTTTTGCTTGTTTTTTTGTAGCTACAAAAAGTATTTTTCTACCAGAAGCTGCCATTTTTTGTAAAGCTTTTGTTGCTTCATCTATTTTTGCAGCAGTTTTGTAAAGATCAATAATATGAATCCCTTTACGTTCAGTATAAACATAAGGAGCCATATTTGGATTCCATTTTCTTGTTAGGTGACCAAAGTGTACACCTGATTCGATTAATTCTTTTATATCAATGTTTGCCATTTTGTTTTTTGTTTACGTTCCGTTTTTTAGCAATAATTAAGTAGCGATTTTTTCGGTCTTGATTATTTGGATGCTAGACTTTTACGACAACAGTTTTTAATTATTTTGTACTAATTTATTTTTAAACTATCTCGAATAATTTTATCGGGATAGTATTATAAGTATTAACGTTTAGAGAATTGGAATTTCTTACGAGCTTTTTTCTGACCGAATTTTTTACGCTCAACCATTCTTGGATCTCTTGTCATTAATCCTTCAGCTTTTAAAAGCGGTTTGTTTTCCTCATTAATTTCAACTAATGCTCTTGAAATTGCTAATCGAATTGCTTCTGCTTGACCTGTAATTCCTCCACCAAAAACCTTAGCTTTGATATCAAAACTAGATACGGTATCAGTTAAATTTAAAGGTTGTAAGATTTTATATCTTAGAGTGTCTGTAGTAAAGTATTTGTTGTACTCTTTATTATTTACTGTAATGTTACCTTTTCCATCAGAAAGATAAATACGGGCAACAGCTGTTTTTCTTCTTCCTATTTTATGAATAGTTTCCATATTACTTAAAATCGTTTAGGTTAATAGTTTTTGGATTTTGTGCTTCCTGTTTGTGTTCAGAACCTGTATAAACATAAAGGTTTTTAAATAATGCACTACCAAGTTTGTTTTTTGGTAACATTCCTTTTACAGCTTTCTCTACCAACCGAATAGGATCTTTAGCAAATAATTCGTTTGCAGTAAGCGTTCTTTGTCCTCCTGGGTAACCTGTATGACGAATATAAGTTTTGTCATTCCATTTTTTACCAGTTAAAATAATTTTTTCTGCGTTGATAACTACTACATTGTCTCCGCAATCAACATGTGGAGTATAGTTAGTTTTGCGTTTACCTCTAATTAATAATGCAATTTTTGAGGCTAGACGACCCAACGTTTGACCGTCTGCATCAACTAAAACCCACTCTTTATTAACAGTGTTTTTATTAGCCGATACTGTTTTGTAACTTAATGTATTCACAATTAAATTTTTTGTATGATTAAACATGTATTTTGCCCTTAAAAAAGGGTTTGCAAATGTACAATTTATTATTTGTTTAGCAAATAGGATTTTAGAGTTCTTTTTAAATTATTTTTTGTTTTAATTTATTTATTATTAAAGAGATAAAGAATAAAAATTTAACTTAAAATTATATTATGATTTCAATTTAATAAGTAAGTTCTTTTTTATCTTTCACCTCTTTTTGTAACAATAATAAAAATTTACAGTCAATTGGTACATATGAATAATATTTATTTAAAGGGTTACAATTTGAAATTTTCTTTTGTATTGGTTATATTACTGTTTCCGTTGTTAGTATATTCTCAAGAAATTGAAGTAAAAATACCTAAACGTGTTTATACTACACAAAATTTAAATGAGTTAAAAGCTCCTGTTATTGATGGTATTATTGATGATGCAAGCTGGGAAATTGTTGAATGGGAAGGTGATTTTATTGAACTTAGACCTGACGAAAATACACCTCCAGATCAACAAACTAAATTCAAAATAATTTATGATGCCAAAAACTTGTATATAGCTGTAAGAGCTTATGATAAAGAACCGGAAAAAATTGAAAAACGTTTATCAAGAAGAGATGGTTTTGAAGGTGATTATATTGAGATTCATATAGATAGCTATCATGATTTACGTACTGCTTTTTCATTTACTACAACCGCTGCAGGGGTAAAAGGTGATGAAGCCATTTCTGAAAATGGTGAGAATTTTGATGAAAGCTGGAATCCTATTTGGTATACAAAAACTAATATTGACGATAAAGGATGGACAGCTGAATTAAAAATTCCTTTGAGTCAGCTTAGGTTTGGAAAAAGCGAAGAACAGGTTTGGGGATTTCAGTTTATGCGAAGATTATTTAGAGAAGAAGAACGCTCTGTTTGGCAAAGAATTCCACCAGATGCTCCAGGTTGGGTAAGTGAGTTTGGAGAATTACATGGCTTAATAAATTTAGAACCTCAAAAACAAATTGAAATTCAACCCTATTTTTTAGCCCAGTATGATACCTACCCTAAAGAAGATAACAACCCATTTCGTGATGGAGAAGATTTTACCTTTAATGGTGGTTTAGATGGGAAAATTGGTATTACCAATGATTTAACTTTAGATTTTACTATCAATCCTGATTTTGGACAAGTTGAGGCAGATCCCGCTGCGATTTCTTTAGATGGATTTCAAATTTTCTTTGAAGAACAACGTCCTTTTTTTGTTGAAAATAAAAATATTTTTAATTATCAATTTGCAGATAATCAAGACAACATATTTTATTCAAGACGTATAGGCCGAAGTCCACAA
>JAUWLK010000114.1 GCA_030613745.1 Flavobacteriaceae bacterium
AATAGTTTTGTGCTTTTTTTAAAATTACTGCAGTATTACAACCTCCAAAACCTGATGCCGTTTTTAAAAATATTTGCATCTCTTTCTTTATTGTTTTTTTAATAATATTTATTGGATGTGTAACTCCTAATTCATCAAAACCTTTAGAAGCAATTAGTTTATTATGATTTAAAGATTCAATACCCATTATAATCTCTAAAAGGCCGGAGGCACCTAAAGTATGTCCATAATATCCCTTTAGACTATTTAAAGGAATATCAAGCATTTTTAATCTGCTAAAAGCAACCGATTCCATTTCATCATTATAGTTCGTCGCTGTACCATGAGCCGAAATATAATCTAATTCACTAACTTTAATATTAGCTTCATTCAAAGCTGATTTAACACTAATGTACAAGCCTTCTCCAGTTCGTGAAGGACCAGATATATGATTTGCATCATTACAAGAAGCTCCTCCTATTATTTGAACAACTTTTTTGCCAGTACTTTTTTTATGCGAAGAAACCAATGCACTTGCAACTGCTTCACCTAATGTAATTCCAGTTCTATTTTTTGAAAACGGTTTACAGGGTTTATCACTTATTGCTTGAAATGATGTAAAACCAGATAAAATAAATTCTGAAACCAAATCTCCTCCAACAACAACAATATCATCATACAAATTAGATTGAATCAATCGCTTTGCAACAACCAAAGCTAAAACACCCGACACACAAGCATTTGATAAAATAACAGGTTCATTTTTAAAATTAAAAAAATCTTGAATTTGTTTACCCAATTGAGGTAAATATGCTCTATTTTTTAAGTTGTAAAACTTCGAATTTGGAGATAAAGCATCTATATTTCCTTTTGTAGATGCTATGATCAATCCCGTTTTATCCGTAATTTTTAAATTGGATTCTTTTAATATATGATTTATGGTAAGAATCATCATTTTTTCAAGTACAGTATACTTTTCTTTATCACCAATTTTTAAAAACTCCTTATCGACTTTACTTTTATCAACTTGAGAGTTATAATATGAATCTCCATTTTTTCTTATATACTTTATAATACCTGATTTGCCCTCTAATAAATTTTTAAAATTAGAAGCACTATCAAAACCCAATGAGCTAATAACATGATGATTTGTAATATAAACTTCTCTCATTTATTCTTTTATAATAATCCAACCCTTTTTTTCCATGCTGCAAAAAAAGTAGGTATATTTAATACCAATTCACCATTATCATCAATAAAAACCTGAATTGTTTTACCTGTACAAACTATTTTTCCTTCCGGATTAAAAATAATGTAAGTAAAAATCATTTTGTTTGCAAGTGTGTCAACATAGGCTGTTTCAATGGTTGCAATATCTCCATACTTTAAAGGCAATTTATGCTTACAAATAGATTCAACTATTGGAGTTGCAAAACCATTGGCTTTAACATCTAAATATGAAATACCATGCTTTCTTCCAAAATCTTCTCTCCCATCTTCAAAATAAGTTATATAGTTTCCATGCCAAACAATTCCTAAAGGATCTGTTTCATTGAATCTTACTTTAATAATTGATGTTTCTTTAATCTCCATACTTATACAGTATTTTTAGCTTTATCATAATATATTGCAATAAATAACATCAAAACAAAAAATATTCCCATCAATAGAATTTCAGGTAAAATCCCAATAAAACTATTATCACGAATTATTACATCATAAAAACAATTCAAACCCCAATTCATTGGCGAAATTTTTGCAAATAATTGCATGATTTTTGGCATTGCAAATACAGGGATCCAAACCCCACCAACTGCTGCTAAAATTACAACTAAAGTGGCTCCAAATGGTGCCGATTGTTCTTGAGTGCTTGCAACTGTTCCAATTAGTATTCCAATACCAATTGCCGCTAATCCTGAAAAAATAGCGACTAAAAATAACAAAAAGTAACTGCCATTAATATCAAAATTAGGAAGTCCTAAATAAGGAAATAAATAAAGACCAACCAATAACATCAAGGCAAATTGAATTAAACATACAATTAAATAAATGATAACTTTACCACCTAAAATGGTAGCATAGGAAATAGGATTTGTTTTTAATCGAACAAATGTTCCTTGATTTTTTTCATTCACAATATTTATTGAAAGAGGTACAATTATAAAAAATATTGCAAACAAAGCCCAAGCTGGAACATTATGTTGTACTGAATTTGGTTTTATTTCCTTATTATTCTTTTGAGGGTTTATTTCTAAAAAAGATATAAATTTTTTATTTTCAAAAACCTCTTTATCAATTTCTAATTCATCTTTAAAAGCCTTATAGATTGATTGTGTCTCTATTTTAGAAACCATATTATCTATTGCATTTTTTATTCCATTTCTAAACGACAGTTGAATTGTTGGATCAAAATACAATTTAATTTGCTGGGTATCAATTTCATCCAATTCAACTGCATCATCTTCTGTAATTTCAAATTCTTCTAATATTTTTGAAACATTTAAGGATACCTTTACTCTAAGATTTTTTGTCAGATCTTTAGGAATAATAATAGCCAATTTATACTCACTACTTAAAATCAAATCATTAACCTGACTTTCAGTAATTTGTTTTCCATCAATTTTTGTAACAATTTCAAAAGAATTGCTATCTTTTAAATTAGAAATTATAGATTTAGAAAGTGCATTGGTATCATTATCAATTAGTAAAATTTTAATTTTTGAATTAAAAATTTGGCTAGAAGTACTTTCTTGAATTAAGGTCACAGTTACTACAAGAATCAGAGGCATAATAAAAAGTATGACCAAGCCACCAATATCTCTTTTTAAAAGTAAAAATTCCTTATATGTTGACCTCCATAACTTATACATAATCTCTTAATTCTCCACCTGTTAAATTGAGATACACTTCTTCTAAATTAGATGCCATTTCAACAGATTTAATCAATTTTAATGGATGACCCCTTGCTATTATACTACCATTATCAATTATTGCTACATCTGTACAAAACTCTTGTGCTTCCAACATGTGATGCGAAGTATATACAATCGTAGTTCCTTCGCTATTCAATTGTTTTAAGTGTTTTATAATTACATTTTTTGATTGTACATCAACTCCAACTGTTGGTTCATCTAAAAATAATATTTCAGGATTATGTAATGTTCCGGCAATTAAATTAACACGCCTTTTCATACCTCCTGAAAAGGTTTTTACTTTTTTATTAATAAAACGTGTTAATCCTAATTCTTTCAATGATTGCTTTATTCTTGATTTAAGATCTTCTTCTTTCAAACCGTACATTGCTCCAAAATATATTAAATTTTCAAAAGCTGTCAAGGTAGGATACAAAGCATATTCTTGTGGTACTACACCAATTAAATTTTGAATTTGTAATTTGTTATTTTTATAATTTAATTGTTTTATTTCTATAGTTCCAGCAGTAGGTTTTAGCAAACCACAAAGCATAGAAATAAGTGTAGTTTTACCTGCCCCATTTGGACCAAGCAATCCAAATATTTCATTTTTTTGAATTGATAAATTCAACGGATTAACTGCAAAATAATCAGAATCTTTATATTTTTTCGCCAACTGGTTTATATAAATTAATCCTTTATCCATTTAAGCAATAGCTTTTTTAAGTTTTTTATAAAATGCTTCTTCTTTATCTGCTATATGAAATAATTTTTCAGAAACTTTATTATATCCATCAAATTCATTACTTCTGTTTTTATATAAGCGTGATGCATCCAATGCAAAGTCCCGCCATAAATCGCCAATATCTGTTATTTCTTTTGCAAGAATCTTAAGATCTTTATTTTTTAATATTTCAGAAGCTTCTTGTAAAAAAGCACCATAAATATATCGAAAACCTCCACCACCAGTACCAATTTCTTCTTGCATTCTAACTATTTGTCCTAAATAATGATTGGTTTTTTTTGCTCCAATTTTTTTAGGCCACTTTTTTATCGACCTTGCAACCATACGCATACCTTTAACGCCAACTATTGGAATTGGAGCCAACATATCTCTGCAAGTTGCCTTTATTGCTTTTTTAATTGCTCTTTCAAAATTAATTTCTTTTGGTATTTCAATAGGAAAATACATTTGTCCTTTTGGTGCATAAACACCTTTTGCAAACCTTACGGTTTCTAATTCTTTTGTAGATAATGTAGTTACATCTTCCATCACCGGGTCACTTATTAAATAAGTATCTTCTTCTTTGCCATAAACAACTAAATTATGAGCATTAAAATGAAAACGATATTCATCTGGGAAATAAGTAAGATTAAAAACTCCAACCTGTAATCCGACAGGAATATTTTCTTCGAGCATTTTATCCAATGCTTTTGTTGCCAATCCAGTCTTCTTAAACTTCTGTCTTTTTATTTTAATTCCCAAACGCTTGGTCATACGCTTAAAAATCAACCCTGGTTGTGGTCTGAAACTAAGAGCAGGTGCAAAATTTACTTTTAAAAATGGTAAATACACAAAAAATATTCCCGAACCTAATCCAAAAGCCAAAGGTTCACTAATTTTTAAGCCGCTATGTGTCAATAAATTTGAAATAACACCATTTTCACAATGTGCGGTTTGTTTATGTTTAAAATCAATTTTCATTTATCTAGAAATATCTTTTAATTTAGCCAAGCTAATATTAAAAATATCGGTATATTTTTCTAAAGATTTTGAGCTAAGTTTGTCAAAATTAGAAGGCTTAAAATGTCTTTTAACAATCCATTTCCATTTTCCAAAATATGCTGCTAAAACAGAAAGATCCATTCGGTTCAATTCCATATAATATGCTATAGGACTAAGTTCTTTATTTATTACTTTTTGTTTTATTTCTTCAACTCGCTCATCAATTAATTCTAGTGATTTATCAAGCGCTAGAGTTTTTGGAGCCCATCCTGAGCTTTGTTTTGTTGAATAATTACCATTTTCATCTACCACATAGCAAAGGTCATTCATATTTGCAGAAGTAAGGTGACTCTTATCCTGGGGTACTTCATTATCTTTCATGGCCTATGTCTTTTATAAATAAATTCAATAAACAATCTAACATCACTTTATCATTACACCATATTTCACCTCTCATAGTACAAGTCAAATAATTTTCAAAATCAAATCTTGAAATCATTTTTCCGCTTGAAATAAGAAGGTCATTTACTTTGGGTAAGTTATAAATATTAACAGATTTTATTGCAGTAATGTAACCTATAACTTCTGATTTATTTTCCTTTCTTTCATCTCCATCATTAAAATAAGAACTACCTGCAATTACCGAACATGTTTGGGCTATGTTTTCTACCAATCCTGTTTCAATAAAAATATCATTTTTTAAAAAAATATTATTCTGTTTTATTAAAAATTCTGTTTTAACAAAATCTATTGTCAATGTTTTTAACTCATCAACCATCAACATAGATTTTCTATGTGGCAAGTATTTTCTTATATCAATGTTTTTATTTATAGAACCCATTTGCTTATTTTGCCAATACCGTTTTCATTTGACTTTTAGCAATAATTTCATCTTTACAGAAAACCTCAATATCTACCAAAGTTACTCCCATAAATTCTTGGATAATATTGATGGTTGTTTCTAAAGATTCGCCAGTTTTTGGCAATCTATTTATAACTACATTTTTGATCGAACCAATATAACCGGTTGGAGCAATTTTATTTTGTAAAAAGAATTGGTAACCAGTATGCAAAGCCACCGACTGTGCCATGTGTTCAATAATTCCTGATTCTACAAAGTAATTATCTTCAACAAAAATATTATTTGATGCAACTCTAAATCGTGACTTTAAATTCTCTTCTGTATAAGTTAATAATTCATCAACCATTACAAACGGCTCTTTATGAGGAATCAATTTTTTTACTTTATCACTATCAACAATCATTCTATGAAAAATTTAACAAACTGTTAAAAGTGCATAAGCATATGAAAATCTACCACTCTCGGGAACACATAGAAAAATCGAATCTCCTTTTTTTAATTTACCTGAATGAAATAACTCTTCCAGCATAATAAAAATAGAAGCAGCGCCTACATTTCCTATTTTACTCAAATTCATAAACCAATTAGATTCAGGTACATCTACTCCCTCTTCTTTCATAAGGTTCTTTAACTTGTCTTCAAAATAATAAGAAGAAATATGAGGTAAAAAATAAGTAATAGAAGATGGTTTCAGATTATTTTTGTCCATGGCATCTTTCATACTTTCAACACCTTTTTCAATAATATGCTTATCTAGTAATTTAACATCTTGCTTTAACGAAAAAACCGATTTAGTTAACCATTCATCCGGATGATAGTCATTCCAAGGTTTGATAGAACCATCTTCTTGTTTATCACCCCCAGCATACATACAAGTTTCCAATTCATGCGCATAAGAATAAGCCTCCATCCATTCAATTTTAAGTGATAATTCACCCTTTGGTTCGTTTTCAACAAGAATGGCACCAGCTCCATCGGAAAGCATCCATCTAAGAAAATCTTTTTTAAATGCAAGAATAGGTTTTTCTTCCAGTGCAACAAGGTTTTCTACTTCATTATTAAATTTCTCTGCCAACATCCATGTTGAAAGCCTTTCAGAACCTGTACAAACAGCATTAGTAGAATTTCCTGATTTAACAGATAAAAATCCATATTTAAGTGCATTCATTCCCGAAGTACAAATGCCTGATGAAGAGTTTAATTCAAAACTTTTTTTTGTAAACAAACCATCAACCATTCCCGCATGAGAAGGCTGAAGTTGAGCAGGAGTTGTCGTTCCACAAGATAAAACTTCCAAATCTTCTTCTTTAAATTTATCATCAAAAAGTTTATCAATTGTTTCTTTTGTCAATTGTGCATTGTTATGCGTAACATTTCCATTTGAATCTATAGTATAATATCTAGTTTTGATTCCGTTATTCCTTAGAATCACCCTTCTTGCTTTTGATGGTTTACCGTCAACATAACCTAATATTTCTTCCATTTCATCATTAGAAACTGGCTTATTTGGTAATACTTTGGCAATTCTATTTATATAAACATTAGACATGCTTTTCTAATTATTTTAATCTGGTTAGCGAATAATACTTTTTATCTTCTTTAATTTTATTATACAAAAAAGGATAGGTTAACAAATATAATACAAAAACTATGGGAGCAACAACCCAAATTGCAAAGTTTAGGTAAAAACTAAACAATTTTATCCAAATTTGACGATTAGTGTCTTTCGCTTTACCTTTTTTATAAATCAAGTTAGCCCACTTACTAAAAATAATATTTGCTCTTTTATCAACGGTTAGCAAAAATGGTTTAATTTTTACAGCTTCTTTAAGTAATAAATGCTCTTGTAAATCGATAAAACTATTATTATTTAACGCTTGTAAAATATCATCTCCAAACTTTATTGAATCTGCAATATCTTTATCAGAAACACCTGGCTTAGGGAAAATGCCTAAAAATCTATTTTTAACTCCCGAAAACATCCAATGCACTATAGTTATAACACTAATGTGATTAATATGTCTATCAACCAAAACAATGTTACCAACTAGTTTCGCTTTATTATTTATAAGTAGTTTTTTTATTTTTTCTTGAGCCATCATCCACATATTCCTACAACCAATAACTGTGATTACGGGTGTATCATTTAATAAGTTTTGAGCTACTTTATTCTTTAAAAAAGAATTTATTGGAATAGCAGGAGATAAATACCAAACCTGATATGCAATAATAACAAGGTCATACTTTTTCTTCAAAAGAGGATTTTCTAGATCAGTCAAATCACTAGGTATTTGTAAAAACGATTCTGGAAAAGCGTCATAGAATTCGTCTTTTTTCCAAGGAAAAGGGAAGTTGTCTTTTAATTTAATTTCATAAAAATTAAGATTTACATCTTTTGATGTTTCTAATTCGTTGGTTATATTCTTTGTAATATCTAATAATTGCCCTGATTGGGTGTAGTAAACTACTAATACATTTTTCAAAATAAATTATTTTATATCGTTCCAAAAATCAAAATAATTAAACCATTGATAAGGATATTTTTTTAATATCCTTTCTATACTTTCTGTATAGTTTTTCAACAGACCTTGAGCATCTCTTCTTTTAAAATTTGCCTTTCTTGCATATAAATGATAGTGTTTATTTGTTTCTTTCATTACATAAACAAATATTACTGGTACATTTAATCTGGAACCCAAAAGAAAAGTTCCTGCTGGAAAATTAGCTTTTTTTCCAAGTAAATCTTCGGTTAACACTTTATTACTTTCAAAATATCTATCACCGGTAAAGCAAACCAACTCATTATTGCTTAGTGCATTATTTATTTCAAAAATATGAGATAAATCTTCATTAACAATAAT
>JAUWLK010000233.1 GCA_030613745.1 Flavobacteriaceae bacterium
GGGTACCGATTGTGGCAATTTTGGCACCTTTAATGTCATATTTATTAAATATTCTAATTATTAAATGGTTTGGGTTTTATTTAGGTTATACTCTCTTGCTATTTAATGGTATTTTAACATTTATTGGACTTTGGATTATAAGAAATCCTCAAAAAATAAAATAATAAATATTATATATTAAATAAGAAAGCAAAGAAAAAAAAGAAAGCAAAATTATATAATAATTATTTAAATTTACTTTCTACATTTACCCATTATTTTAAAGTGCATATCTATGGTTTATCTTTTCATAATTTTATCCACATTAACTTTGATTTTTTTTAAAAATACTAAATTACTCTTTTCGAAATCGATAAGGTATTTGATTGCATTTTTCACTTTGTTATTGACTACAGTTACTTTTTCACAAGAAGAAAAATTAGAGTTTGACCAAGTAAAAGAAATAGAAAATTATGGGCGATTTCGATATGTTGAAGTTAAAGGGCATACAGGTGCGCATATGTATACCGGACAATCTTTAGGTGAAGCGGTTGAAACAGGGTATGGTTCGTTTGAAGTGCGCTTTGGTTGGCAACAAACTGATCCTGATCATTGGTCTAAATCCTATGGTTTCTCTTCTTATGGAATAGGATGGTATACAGGTTTTTTAGGAGATCCTGATATTTTTGGAACACCTAATGCTTTATTCGGATTTATTAATTTCCCTATTGGTAAACCAGGTAAAAGAAATACTTTTCAAATTAGCCCGGCAATTGGTGTAACATACAATTTGATACCTTTTAATGAAGAAAGCAATCCAACAAATGATGCTATAGGATTTAAAATGTCTGTTTATTTAAATATGAATTTTGGTTTTGAATACATTATAAACAGAGATCTAGATTTATTGTACGGGGTAGATTATACACACTTTAGTAATGGTAGACTTTATACGCCTAATCATGGTTTGGATATGTTTGGTTTAAATTTAGGTTTAAGATATATGTATAATGCTGATCAAAGAAAATTTGATAAAGATATTTATACTGAGGATCTATTACAATCCAGATTTAAACGATATCCTGGAATACCAAATACAAAAATAAATTATAGTTTTATAAATGTATATGGAGCAGCAGGTACTGTTCAAAATAGTGAAGATGCAGGAACATCAAAAAGATATGTTACTTTTTCAGGAGTAGCAGACTACCAATACGTTTTTAGTAATATGCATGCTGCAACAGTGGGGCTTGATTTGTTTTATGATGAAAGTTTGAAAACAGAATATCCTGCTAATTCTGACAGAATTTTATTAGCTGCACATGCGGGTTATGATTTTATGTTTGCTGATTTTACTTTTAGAGCACAAGTGGGAACTTACTTAACGGATAATAGAGGAAAAGGGAATGTTTTTGTACGAGCAGCTTTACAATATGCAATTACTGATTGGATGTATGCCCAAGCTGGATTAAAAACACGAAATGGTGCTCGTGCCGATTGGATAGAATGGGGTATAGGTTTTAAGCCATTTAAGTGGTAATTCAATAATTTATATCGTAAATAATTTAAAAAAGGGTTTAACTTTAAAAAGTCAAATCCTTTTTTTATAAACATTTTCTACCTATATGATATTTGAGCTTTTGTATTAATCTAGAAGTGTATTTTATGGCATAATTTATGCTATTTCATGGTGAGTTAAATCTTGATTAATCCATTTTTGAGTATGTCTAAGTTTTTTATTTTCTTTTTTATTTTTCATTTTTCTATGCTATTTGCCCAAGAAAAAGCGTCTTTGGTTTCAGACGATTTTAAGAGAATTGATTTTACTTTTGAAAATGATTTTGTTAATGAAACGGATTATTATTACAGCAATGGAATACAACTGGCCTATTCTTCATACAACTTTGCAAATTCATTTCTATTTGCATTATTCTCTTCTGCTAAAAAAAAGCAATATGATAGATATGGTATAGGTATAGAACATAAATTTTATACACCTATTGATAAAAATAATATAGAAAATTTAGGGGGGGATAGACCTTTTGCTTCTTATTTTTTAATCAATTTACATAAGGAAACACGTAAAGAGTTTTCAAAAAGCAGTAATTATTTTCAAGTAGGAATTGGATTGTTGGGCGATTATACTGGGGGAGAAGAAATTCAAAATTATATTCATAAAATACTACCTGGTAATGAAGCTGTTTTAGGCTGGGATAGTCAAATTAAGACCGAATTTCTTTTTGATATCCAATATATTTATGAAAAAGGACTTTTTCATAGTAAAAATCTGGATATTATGGTTTTTGGTAAGGTTCAGGCAGGAACATTAAGAGATAATTTAGGTTTGGGTACACATTTCCGTTTAGGTTGGATGCCTGATTATTATAACCAAAATATTGGCAATAGTCATCGCCTAGGCAATGGGATTTATATTTTTTCTGAAATCATATTGAATAGCCGTTGGATTGCTTATGATGCTACCTTAGTGGGAGGAGTTTTGCATAGAGAAGATAATGTGTATGTTGTTTTACCGACTGAAATAGAGAATTTTGTTCATCAGGCAAATATCAGTCTGAATATTAGGTATAAAAAATATAAACTTAGTTTTATACAAACTTTTTTGAGTCCTGAAATAAAAAATGGTTTATCTCATAAGTATGGAGGTATAAAATTGATTTTCGATTTTTAATTAAAAAAGAATTCCTCCATGCAGCGAATAAACTTTTATCCCCATTAGGAATCTAAAAATAAATTTTTTGGTTTTAATTGTCAGGTCAAAATTATTTCAATAGCTTTCTGGAAGTGAAATATACCTATGATTAAGATACAGAGACAGTTGTATTACCGTATCACTAATCTGTATTTAGAAAATGATCACCAGATGATTATTTAATATTCAGCACCTAAAACTTTACCGCTTAATTGTAATAATTTTAATTCGGCTATTTTAGCAGTATACTTTGCTATATTATAGTTGTTTACAGCATTTAATAAGTTAACTTGAGCCAAACGAAATTCTACTGAAATAATTTGCCCTAATTTAAATTGCTCTTCACTTCGTGAAAAATTTCTTTTATTGGTATCTACATTCTTTTGTTCAGCTTGTAAAATAAATAGCGCATTTTGATAAGTTTCCCAAGCATTGGCAACATTTCGTTCTAGATCTTGCTCAATTTGTTCTTTTTGAATATTGCTATTATCAATTGCAATTTTGGCATTTTTAACTCGAGTTTTTGTAGCTCCACCATCAAAAATATTCCATGATAAATTAAGACCTGCATTAATTCCATTTGAAGTTTGTGCTGCTAAAGAAAATGCATTACTGGTATTAGATTCTAGATCTAAATTACTCCAGCCATAAGCACCATTTACACCTATAATTGGCATCCAGTTTGATTTATTTATTTTTAAATCAAAGTTGCTTAATTCAATATTTTTTTCAGCTTGTAATAAAATGGTATTATTTGCCTTAGCAGAATTTAAGAGATTGTTATAAGTTAAATCAATAGTATAGCTTACTGTTGTATCTACTTTAAAATCAGTATTTATACTTCTCCCCAAAACAACATTTAAATCTCTTTTTGCATTACTTAATTCTCTGCTGATATTTAAAAGAGAAATACTATCATTATTCACATCAACTTCAGAGTTTAGCATGTCTAATTGTGTGTTTTGACCATATTCATATTTATATTTTTCACGTAAAGATCTATCTTTTGAAATGGCCAAAGATTTTTCTTGATTGACCTTATTTTCAGTTAACCTGGCTACATCATAATAAGAGGCTAATAATTGCAATATGGTATTATCAACTACTTGTCTTGCCTGAATTTCAGAGAGATTATATAATTCTTGGAATTTTTTATAATTGTACATTCTTCCCAAACCATCAAATAGTAAATAATTAATTCCAACAGATGCATTATATGACTTTGTTGTTGTTTTATTATCTTGGATAGATCCATCTTCGAATTCATTTTCATTGTCTTTATCTTGGTAATTTGCACCACCATTTGCTGAAACTGTTGGTAAATAACCACTATTATAAATACTAGAGCTATTTTTAGCAGCAGTTACATCGTTATTTACAATTTTGATATCATAGTTATTTTCCAAGGCAATATTTACAGCTTCTTGT
>JAUWLK010000081.1 GCA_030613745.1 Flavobacteriaceae bacterium
TTTATTGAAGCCTTCGGAAACCACTTGATAAAGCTTGGAAAAAAAGTTGCTGTACTTGCTATTGATCCAAGTAGTTCAATCAATAAAGGTAGTATTCTTGGAGATAAAACCAGAATGGAAAATTTGGTCAAAGAAAAAAATGCTTTTATACGACCTTCACCTACCGGAGGATCATTAGGTGGAGTAGCTAAAAAAACTAAAGAAACCATTATTTTATGTGAAGCTGCAGGCTTTGATGTGATTTTAATAGAAACAGTTGGAGTTGGTCAATCAGAGACTATTGTACACTCCATGTAGATTTTTTTTATTGCTTAAATTAGCTGGTGCCGGTGATGAACTGCAAGGTATTAAACGTGGAATTATGGAAATGGCAGATGCTATTGTAATAAATAAAGCGGATAATGATAATATAAAAAATGCAGAATTAGCAAAAAATGAATTTAAAAGAGCTTTGCACTTATATCCACAAAAAGAAAATAATTGGCAACCACAAGTTACAACCTGTAGTGCCTTAAACAATGAGGGAATAATAGATGTTTGGAATATAATTTCTGAATTTATTCAACTTACTAAATCAAATAAATCTTTTGAAAAAAACAGGAAAAATCAAAATAAAAATTGGCTTTTAGAAACTGTAGATCAACAATTAAAAAATGATTTTTACCAATATCTCAAAGTACAGGAAAAACTACAACAATTTATTAATAGTATTGAGGATAATAAAATTACTCCATTTGAAGCTGCACAAAAATTAATCAATTTATACCATGATAAAAAAGAGGAAAATTAATTTTTCTCTTATTTATCAGATTTTACTACTTCCAGTATTTCCAGCTCAAATAACAAATCTGTATTTGGAGGAATAGCTCCTCTCATACCTTGCTCACCATATGCTAAATGTGAAGGAATAATCAACAAAACTTTATCACCAAAATTCATTTGCTGCAATCCTTCTTTAAACCCAGCAATTAAAGCAGCATCAGGGCTATAGTCCATTAAAATAGGATTGTATCCATTCATACTTTCTCTTCTACGATCAAATTTGTTATACAATTGAGCTATTTCTTTAACGTTTGAATCAAATAAATCACCTGTAGTGAAATATCCAGCATAGTTTACTAACACTTTTGAACCTATAGTTGGTTTTTCATCAGTACCTTTTTTAATACTAATAATTTTTAAACCTGAAGGTAAAACAGTTGCATTTTCCTCATTATCTTTAACAAATTTCACCAATTCAGCTTTTACCTTGCTCATTTTCTCTTGAATCAATTTTTGTTCTTCTTCAATTTTTTGAAAATAACTACTAAACTCGGCAGTAGCATCAAATTCTTTAACCTTTTTACCAACTCTAATTATTTCTATTTTTTCAATGATATCATTTTGCTGTATAGAATCAACAACTATCTGACCTTCTATTACATAACCAAACACGGTATGGCGTCCATCTAAAAATTTGGTTTCTTTATGAGTGATGAAAAATTGACTTCCATTTGAATTTGGTCCAGAATTAGCCATTGATAAAACACCAGCATGCTCATGTGTAAGCAATAAATTTCCTTCATCATTTAATGGAAATTCATCTTCAAATTTATAACCAGGATCACCCGAACCATTACCTCTTGGATCACCACCTTGAATCATAAAATCTTTTACAACTCTATGAAATTTGAGTCCGTCATAAAAAGGTTTGCCTTTATACTTTTCACTTACATAGGGGTTTGTTCCTTCAGCTAAAGAAACAAAATTTGCAACAGTAATTGGTGTCTTTTCATATTCTAATTTCAATAAAATATCACCTTTTTTAGTTTGTATATCAGCATACATACCATCATCCAAGTCAGTATATTTGACTGTTTTACAAGATATTAAACTTATTATTATTACTAAAAATGTTAATTTCATTATTTGCATGTTATTTGTTTTTATTAATTATTTCTTTTAAATGTACGGTATAAATTAATGGTTCATTTGATTGAATTCTTTCATTACCAGTATAACCATAAGCTTTGTGAGATGGAAATAAAAAAGTAACAGTTTCTCCTTTTTTCATTAATTTAATTCCATCTTGAAGTCCGGTAATTAATTCTTCTCTATCCACCAAATAATTTTTGACTCCTAATTCTTCTAGTGAATAAATAATTGAATCTTGTAAATTTCTAATTTCATAAGTAAAAATTACTTCATCCCCTTTTACAGGAAGTTTACTATCTAAGGTATCTTTTTTATTATAAAAATACCAAAATCCATACTCAGAACTTATATATACATTTACACTATCATTTTCTATTTTATGTTTTAAAGTGTCTTCTTCTATCTTATTTAAAACTATATTTCGTTTAACAGATTCACTCATAAATGAACTTGTTTTTCTGACAATAGGCTTTCTAGGTTCAGGTTTAGAACACGATATTAATAGTATTGATACTAATATAAAAAGGATGTTATTTTTCATACGATTGCTTTAATTCTTTTTGATAAAAAGGTAAAATGTTTAAAAAATTTGAAACCGTATTATTTAATGATTCATCTGATCTACCACCAGCTGCATTTGTATGACCCCCTCCATTAAAATGATTTCGGGCAAAATCATTAACAGAAAAATCACCAACGGATCTAAAAGAGATTTTAATAATTTTTTGCTGTCTATCTTCAATAAATATAGCAGCAAAAATTACATTTTTTAATGATAAGGCATAATTTACAAATCCTTCAGTATCTCCTTTTTTAAAATTAAACCTTGTTAACTCACTTTGAGATAATGTTATATAAGCTGTATAAAACTTATTTTCAACTTTCATGTTTTTTAATGATCTACCCAACAATTGTAAACGATCATAAGTATTTACATCATGTATTTGATTGTATATTAACGAATTATCAGCACCTTTCTCTAATAAATCAGCAACAATTTTGTGAGTTAAACTTGTTGTTGAAGGAAATCTAAAAGAACCTGTATCTGTTAAAATACCTGTATATATACAAGTTGCAATATTTTTATCTATAAAATCTATGTGTTCTAATTTCTCAATAAACTGATATATCATTTGACAAGTAGAACATACCTCAGAGTCAACATAAGTGAATTTTGCAAAATCATCAGGTTGCTGATGGTGATCAATCATAATAAAAATTGGATTGATCTGTTCAAGTGTTTTCTGCATTTTTACACCTGTACGATGAAATGCATTAAAATCTAAAGTAAATACAATATCTGCCGCTTCTAATATTTTAATTCCTTTGTCTTCTTCTTTTTCATAAATTACGATTTCATCTCGAGAAGGAAGCCATTTTAAAAAATCAGGACAATCATTTGGAGAAACAACAGTAACTTGATGGTTTAGTTTTAAAAGATAATGATAAAGTGCTAAACTAGAGCCATAAGCATCTCCATCAGGGTTTCTATGTGTAACAATAACTATCTTTTTAGGTTCAGAAAGCAACTGCTTTATATTTTGAAAATTTTCTAAATTCATAGGATGCGAATATACAGTTTATAATTGAAAAAAATAAAATTGAAAATTGAATATTTAAAGTTATTAAGAAACACATTTTTGTTTAAATTTAACAAAAATAAATCTTTATGAAATTCTATTATTTTTTACTAACCCTACTTGTTGTTTCTTTCTCTTCTTGTAATAAAACAAAAGAAAATAAATTACCTACAAATAAACCTTCAGATAATTTTATACTTTCATTTGGCTCATGTGACAATCAAAATTTACCAAATCAAATGTGGGTAGAAATATTAAAAAACAAACCTGATGTTTTTGTTTGGGGAGGTGATATTGTTTATTCTGACACCCATGATATGAAATTCATGAAAAAAAGCTATGAACAAAAAAAGAATGACTCCTCTTATCAAAGTTTCATAAAACAAGTTCCTGTTATGGGTACTTGGGATGATCATGATTATGGTATAAATGATGGCGGTATTGAATATGAAAAAAAAGATAGCGTTCAACAAATTTTTTTAGATTTTTTTGATGTTGATCCCTTGGATAAAAGAAGGGTTCAAAAAGGGGTTTATTATGCAGGAAAATTTAATATTGGTAAAAATTCAATAAATATTATTGTTTTAGATACAAGGTATTTTAGAAGTCATTTAACTAAAGATCCTACTGGTAAAAAGCGATATATACCAAACAAATACGGTGAAGGTTCTATGCTAGGAAAAATGCAATGGCAATGGTTAGAAAATGAATTAAATAATTCAAAAGCAAATTTTAATATCATTATCAGTAGTGTGCAATTTTTGTCATATGAGCATGGTTTTGAAAGTTGGGGAAACATGCCTCATGAAGTAGAAAAAATGAAAGAAATCATTTCAAAATCAAAAGCTAAAGGTGTGATTATTTTATCTGGTGATAGACATATTGCCGAAATATCAAAAGATTTTATTGCCAACATTAACTACCCATTAATTGACATTACTTCAAGCGGATTAACACATTCATATACTTCATATAGTGGAGAACCAAATAAATATAGGGTTTCAAATGTTATATCAGAGAAAAATTTTGGTATCCTAAAATTTGATCTTGAATTGAACGAAGTTACAATGGAAATTAGAGGTGAAAACAATTTATTATACGAATCCTATATCCAAAAATATTGAAAATTTATTAATAGTCATTTGTAAGATATAACAAATAGAGTATTTTTGCTCAAATTTTTAAATAGTTAGAATAACATGGCAACAAATAGAACTTTTACAATGCTAAAACCTGATTCTGTTGAAAAAGGATATACAGGAGCAATTTTAGAAAAAATCAATACTGCAGGATTTAAAATTGTAGCATTGAAACAAACTCAAATGACTAAAAGAGATGCTGAACAGTTTTATTCAGTTCATAAAGAAAGACCTTTTTATGATGAATTGGTTCAATATATGACTCGCGGTCCGATTATAGCCGCAATATTAGAAAAAGATAATGCTGTAGAAGATTTTAGGACTTTAATTGGAGCCACCAATCCTGATGATGCTGCAGAAGGTACTATCAGAAAATTGTATGCAGCATCTATTGGTGAAAATGCAGTTCATGGATCGGATAGTGATGAAAATGCTGCAATTGAAGGAGCATTCCACTTTTCAGGAAGAGAAATTTTCTAATAAACTTAAATAAATTGAAAACTTAAATCCAAAATTGAAAGAAATATTTTTTTTGATTTTGGATTTTTTTTAATACTAAATTAATCTGATTGATTTTATCAGTTCTTTATTTAATGAATCATTAAGCATTTTAATTATTTTTTCTTTTCCATAACTCAACTCTTCACGCAAAGTAGAAGAACTTAGCTTGACTACCAATATACTTTTGTTCAATAACACTGACTCTGTATAACTCATCACGCCATTACCCATAACACTTTTCCAAGCATCTTTTACAGCCAACTGATCCATCCCTTTTTGCAATTTATTTTCTTGCAGCATTTGAGGTATTAAATCTTTGATTGAATATGTATCATTTTCTCGTTTACCCATTTTAGATTAAACTTTATATTAAAGATATAAATTATTCCAATACAAACATTTTATATGTTTGCTTTGTTATTTTTATCAATTTTTCAGTTCTATCAGCATGAGTATCAGAGATAAATAGTTGTCCAAAATTTGCTTCATTAACCAAATCAATTAACTGAGCAACTCTTTTTTCATCTAATTTATCAAAAATATCATCTAAAAGTAGTATTGGTGTTAATTTAGTATGTTTTTTAATAAAATCAAATTGAGCTAATTTCAAAGCAATCAAGAATGATTTTTGCTGACCCTGAGAGCCAATTTTTTTAATTGGATATCCATTAATTTTAAAAATCAAATCATCTTTATGTACTCCTACTGATGAAAATTGCAATATTCTATCTCTTTCTAAATTCTCTTTTAATAAATTATTAAAATCATTTCTATCTAATTGTGTTTTATACAATAATGAAACTTTTTCAGAATAATTTTCATTTTTTGAGTTATTTATAATATGCTCATATCTAGATTTGAATATAATCTTAAATTCATTTATAAAATCTTTCCTCTTATTATAAAGTTCAGTACCATATTTTATTAATTGTTCATTATATATTTCAATATTTACAGAATCAAAAGTGTGATTCGCAGCAAAATATTTCAATAACGAATTTCGCTGAGATATAACCTTATTATATTTTAATAGGCTTTGTAAATAATCTTTATCATTTAAAGAAATGATACTATCCATAAACTTTCTCCTAAGATCACTACCTTCTACAATTAAATTAGAATCAGATGGAGAAATTATTACCAAAGGCAAAAAGCCGATATGTTCTGATAATTTTTCATATTCTTTTCCATTTCGCTTTATAACTTTTTTTAAACCTTTTTTTAAGCTACAATTTATATTCTCAATTCTGTCATCTTTTAAATATTCTCCATCAATTACAAAAAAATCTTCACCATGTCTTATATTTTGGGAAGCTACAGAATTAAAATAACCTTTTGTATTAGATAAATAATAAATTGCATCTAAAACATTGGTTTTCCCTACACCATTATCTCCCACAAAACAATTTATTTTTGCATCAAATTCAAAAGTCTTTGATGCAAAATTTTTATAATTAATAATTGATATTTTTTTTAAAAACATAATTTATTTTATGACCTACCTTTAAAACACAATTCATTTTCAATTCTAAAGCCAAACATTTAAGCAATACAATTAATATATAAAATCTTATTTATCAATATTATACACCAATAAAGTGACATAAATATCCTATAACACAAAAAAACAAAAATTAAGCTTAAAATAAGCTATATTTTTGAATAAAAATTATACTTTTGCGCAACAAATTAATATATAAATGGCAACATATAAAAAAAGAGGTAATAAAGTAAAAAAAGGTACTCAAGTTAATATTGAAGATCAAAGTACAACTGCCGAAGTTTTTAACACTTTAGATGATACCGCTTCTAAATCTGAGCAATGGGTTGAAAAAAATCAAAAATCAATTATTATTGGTTTAATTGCTATAACAGTTATAATCTTAGGTTATCTAGCTTATAACAAATATGTTATTGAGCCTAAAGAAATTGAAGCTGCTGATGAACTTGCCTATCCTAAAAATTATTTTGATCAAGCTCAAAATACTACTATAGCAGTTGATTCACTATATAATTTAAGCTTAAACGGGGCTGATGGAAAATATGGATTAATTGATATCGTTGATAATTACGGTAAAACAAAGGCAGGTAATTTAGCAAAATATATGAGTGGTATTGCTTATTTAAAAACAAGCGATTATGAAAATGCCATCAAATATTTAAGTGATTTTTCTTCTGATGATGAAATGTTAGGTGCTTTGGCTTTGGGAAATATTGGTGATGCTTTCTCAGAAATAAATCAACTTGAAGATGCTATGAAATATTATGCCGATGCTGCCAATTTTAGAAATAATGATTTTACTTCTCCTTTATATTTATTCAAAGCTGGAAATATAGCAATGGAATTAAAAAAATACGATAAAGCAGAAGAGTACTTTACTAAAATTAAAGATAATTACACAAAATCTGACGAAGCTAGAAATATAGATATCTTTGTACAAAGAGCTCAAATTGCGAAGAAATAAATGCTATTAAATTATGGCAACTACAAATTTATCAGCATATGATAAAACAACAATCCCAAATGCGAAAGGTTTTCGATTTGGGATTGTTGTTTCTGAATGGAATAATGACATTACAGATAACCTCTTTAAAGGAGCACATCATACTTTAATCGAAAATGGTGCATTAAATAAAAACATTATTACTCTTAATGTGCCAGGTAGTTACGAATTAATTTATGGTTGCAAACACCTTATCAAAAGTCAAAATCTAGATGCTATTATTGCTATAGGAAATGTAATTCAAGGAGAAACAAAACACTTTGATTTTGTTTGCGAAGCTGTTGCACATGGCATTAAGGATATTAATATACAATTTGATGTTCCTGTTATTTTTTGTGTTTTAACAGATAATACCAAACAACAATCTATTGATAGATCTGGTGGAAAACACGGAAATAAAGGAATAGAATCTGCAATAGCTGCAATAAAAATGGCTGTCATCAAACAAAGTTAAGTTTAAGATATTACAAGTTTTTAAAAGGATTTAACAAAACTTTATTTGATAACCTTTCAATATTTCAGTAAATTTGTAAACCCCAACTAAATAATCTATCATGTTTGGAAATGCTTTTAAACAAAGAGCTCATTACGTTTATAATTATAAACCTCGTTATTATGACGAGCGTAAAGAACGTCTTGAATATTTAAAGAAGAGATACGAAAATAAAGACACTTCTTCTGATGAACTTCCAAGAGTATCACTTACAAAAGAAAAACTGAAATCTGATTGGAAAAGGCATAAAAAAGTGGCATCTAACAAAGGTGTTAATCGCAGACTTGCCATAATAATTGCTATCTTAGTAGGTATTTTAGCTTATTTTTTTGAATTGCATAAATTATTTTAATGTCAGATATTATTCAATTACTTCCTGATAATGTTGCAAATCAAATTGCTGCAGGAGAAGTGGTTCAACGACCCGCTTCTGTAGTAAAAGAATTGCTTGAAAATGCAGTTGATGCATCTGCTAATAATATAAAATTAATTATTAAAGATGCAGGTAAAACATTAATTCAAATTATTGATAATGGTGTGGGAATGAGTCAAACCGATGCTCGCTTTGCTTTTGAGCGCCATGCTACTTCAAAAATTAAAACAGCTAGTGATTTATTTAACTTGCACACCAATGGTTTTCGAGGTGAAGCCTTGGCTTCTATTGCTGCAATTACCCATACTACTCTTAAAACCAAACAAGAAAATCAAGATTTAGGCACACAAATTAAAATAAAAGGTGGAGAAGTCATATCACAAGAGGTAATTTCTGTTCCAAAAGGATCAAGTTTCGAAATAAAAAATCTGTTTTATAATATTCCTGCTCGTCGTAATTTTTTGAAATCTAACACTATTGAAACACGGCATATTATTGATGCTTTTCAACGTGTAGCATTATCATATCCAAATATTGCATTTAGTTTATACCACAATGATAATGAAATATATAATCTAAAAAAAAGCAATTTACGTCAAAGAATTACTACTATTTTTGGCAAAAATACAAATGAAAAATTAGTACCAATTAAAGAAGAAACTAATATATTAAAAATTGAAGGTTTCATTACTAAACCTAATTTTGCAAAGAAAAAACGCGGAGAACAATTCTTTTTCGTAAATAATCGATTTATTAAAAGTGCCTATTTACACCATGCTGTTGCTAATGCCTTTGAAGGATTATTAAATCATGGTTATCATCCATCTTATTTTTTATATTTAACAGTACCTGCAAATAGTATTGACATAAATATTCACCCAACAAAAACTGAAATAAAGTTTGATAATGATAGAGATTTATATGCTATTATACGATCAACTATAAAACATAGTTTAGGACAATACAATGTATCTCCTGCCCTTGATTTTGATAGGGATGCAAGCTTAGACACACCATATTCATTTAAAAATAAGACTCAAATTAATACTCCTAATATTGAGATAAATCCTGATTTCAATCCATTTTCATCTGAACAAAAATTAAGTTTATCTCCTGACAAGGTTATTTCTCCTTTTCGAAAAAAAGAAATCCCTTCCAATTGGAGTGCTCTTTACTTAGAAAATGAAAAAGCGAATAAACTTATACAAAATATTGAAGTTGATGCTGAGATTTTAACTCAAAAATTATTTACCGATTTAGATGAAAATGTGAACTTCACAACTTATCAATTTCATAAA
>JAUWLK010000270.1 GCA_030613745.1 Flavobacteriaceae bacterium
TGGAGCAGGAAAAACTACTATTTTTAAAATGATAATGGGAGAAGAAACTTCTGATAAAGGAGAATTTAAGGTTGGTGATACTGTAAAAATTGCTTATGTTGACCAAAGTCATTCAAATATTGACTCTGATAAGTCTATTTGGCAAAATTTTTCTGATGAACAAGAGTTGATCATGATGGGTGGAAAAAAAGTAAACTCCCGTGCTTATTTGGGTAGGTTTAATTTTAGCGGATCTGAACAAAATAAAAAAGTATCAACTTTGTCAGGTGGTGAACGAAATCGCTTACATTTAGCAATGACTTTACGTGAAGAAGGTAACGTTTTATTGTTGGATGAACCTACAAATGATCTAGATGTTAATACCTTACGTGCTTTAGAAGAAGGCTTAGAAAATTTTGCTGGTTGTGCAGTTGTTATTTCTCATGATAGAT
This sequence comes from Flavobacteriaceae bacterium, assembly GCA_030613745.1. GTDB lineage: Bacteria > Bacteroidota > Bacteroidia > Flavobacteriales > Flavobacteriaceae > Lutimonas. The sequence goes on from JAUWLK010000270.1 coordinate 432, forward strand.
GGTTTTTAGACAGAGTTTGTACACATATTTTAGCTTTTGAAGGAGATTCACAAGTTTATTATTTTGAAGGAAGTTTTTCTGATTACGAAGAAAATAAAAAGAATCGTATAGGAGGAGATTTAATACCAAAACGAATTAAATATAAAAAATTGATTAGATAAAACAGACTTATACTTTTTAGTAAACTATAATTGAATATTTTTTGTTTGTTAACTCTGTGAAACTCTGGTTTTCTCTCTGTGACTCTGTGTAATAGTTAATTAAAAATTGAGAAAAATTAAATATTTTTAGCAACAGGAAATATAATTTGATAAATTAATTTTGATGAATCCAAAAATTAAAAATATAAAAACTAAAATTTTATCTGATAATTGGTATACTTTAAATAAAATCACCTTTGATTATCAATTAAAAAATGGTGAATGGGTAAATCAATCTCGTGAATCTTATGATAGAGGTAATGGAGCTACTATATTGTTGTACAATCCCAGTAAAAAAACGGTTATTTTAATTAAGCAGTTTCGAATGCCTTCTTATGTAAATGGTAATGAATCAGGAATTATCATAGAAACCTGTGCTGGGCTATTAGATGGAGACGAACCTGAAACCTGTGTTATTAAAGAAACTAAAGAAGAGACTGGGTATCAAATTAATAAAGCACAAAAAGTATTTGAAGCCTATATGTCACCAGGTGCGGTGACCGAGATAATTCATTTTTTTGTAGCAGAATATGATGAGCAAATGAAAGTGAGTGATGGGGGTGGTTTAATAACAGAACATGAAGATATTGAGGTTCTTGAAATTGATTTTCAGAAAGCTTTACAGATGATAAAGAATGGCGAAATCAAAGATGCTAAGACAATTATGCTTTTACAGTATGCTCAAATTAATAAATTGTTGGAATAAATAAATTGTTAACTTCTATCAATTAAGATCACAAATCAAATAAAGCCAATTGTGATTCGAGAAGATTTTCTACACTATTTATGGAAATATAAATATTTTGCGATTAATAAATTGCAAACTACAACAAATGAGGCTATCCAAATAATTAATGTTGGTGAGCATAATTTAAATTCTGGGCCAGATTTTTTTAATGCTAAAATTATTATTGATAAACAAATCTGGGCAGGAAATGTTGAGATTCATGTAAAATCATCTGATTGGTATTTACACCATCATGAAAATGATTCTAATTATGACAATGTAATTTTGCATGTTGTTTGGCAACATGATGTTGATATTTACCAAAAGAATAATATTGTTATTCCTACTTTAGAATTGCAAAATTTCACTTCACAAAAAATATTGAATAATTATAAAAAATTATTTTCTAAAAAATTGAAATTTATCAATTGTGAAAATAATATTTCAAGTATAAATAAATTTACTTTTAATAATTGGTTAGAAAAACTTTATATAGAAAAATTAGAGCAAAAATCTGAAGTAATTTATGAATTCTTAAAGCAATCAAATAACGATTGGGAAGTAGTTTTATTCAAATTACTGGTTAAAAGTTTTGGACTTAAAGTTAATGGAGATTCTTTTTTAAATTTAACAAATTCTATTGATTTTAAGGTAATTAGAAAGGAACATTTTAAATTAATAAATTTAGAAGCGTTATTTTTTGGTCAAGCAGGGTTCTTACAAGAAGATACAGAAGAAGTATATTATCAAAGCTTGAAAAATGAGTATGATTATTTAAGATTAAAGTATCATTTAGTTCCACTTTATAATGGACAATTTCAATTTTTTAGACTACGTCCTAATAATTTTCCTACAATTCGTTTAGCACAACTTGCTATGTTGTATTTTAAACATCACAATTTATTTTCAAAGATAATGGATGCAAATAGTTTAGAAGATTTATACAAATTATTTGATGTTAAAACTTCAACATTTTGGGAGCAACATTATCATTTTACTTCAAAGTCTGCAAAACGATCTAAAAAACTTACCAAACCCTTCATTGATTTATTAATAATCAATTCAATAATTCCAATTAAATTTATTTTTCAAAAACAAATGGGAAAATTAAATGAAGAATTATTATTCAATTTGATTAAAAATATCAAACCAGAAAAAAATAATATTATTACAAAATTTGATGGCTTAAATATTATAGTTAAAAATGCTATGGAATCACAGGCATTGTTATTGCTTAAAAATGAATATTGTAATAAGCATCTTTGTTTAAAATGTGCAATTGGAAATAATCTGTTGAAATAGAACTAATACCAATTTAACCATAAAATAAGTCATATAAATCATTTCTTTTTTACTTAAATTTCGTTATAAAAAGAAACCATAACAATGCTATGCTTTATTTTTCAGCCTATTTTAAGCAAAAAATAATTCAATTTGCTAAAGACAGATTTTAAAATTAAATTGATATAAATTAAAAATGAGCATTTTAAAAAATAAAATTAAAAAAGAATCTTCTAAAAATCAAATCTTTTTAATCATCATATAAATATCGTTCTTTTGCAATCAAAGCAGCACCATACGATGTTGTAAATTGTGGAAAAGAATTAACATAAACAGGTCTCATTAGTTCATTTTCTAATGCTTCAACCATCCCTTTATTTAAAGCAGTTCCTCCATCAAACAAAACAGTATCTTGTATCTTTCCTCTGCCTGCAAGCCTGGTAATACGTTTAGCAATTGAATAGTGAATACCAGATGCAATTTCAGATGTTTTATGTCCTGCCGCCAACAGTGATATAATTTCTGATTCAGCAAAAACGGCACAAATACTATTTATTGGCAATGGCGTGTCTTTTGCTTTAAAATGTAAAACTTCTAATTCCGTAACTTCAACTTCAAGATTTCGGGCAGACATATCCAAAAATTTTCCTGTACCAGCAGCACATTTATCATTCATAAAAAAGTTGGTCATTTTACCTGCATCGTCAAGTATAATTACTTTGGTATCCTGACCTCCTACATTAATAATTGTTTTAACTTTGATTTCATTTCCCAAACTATTTCTTGCTCCTTT
>JAUWLK010000061.1 GCA_030613745.1 Flavobacteriaceae bacterium
CCTGGTAAATCAAGTGTAAGAATTAAAACTAATGGTATTATAAAAAGAGCAAACATAAAAATCGCTTTTGTGTATAATTTCCAATTCCCCGTTTTTTTTATATTATTTTCTTTAAAATAATTGTTTACACGTTTGTTTAAAGTTCTAAAGAATTTGGTCTTATCTATAGTTAAAAATTTTACCCCTTGCATAATTTATAATTTTAAAAAATTAAAATATTATAGTCAATATGCAAATTTACTAGTTTTTTATATGCAAATAGAAAAATTTTGTGAAAATATATAAAGGTTTTTAATTGTACTTTTGTTTAAAATATATCAAAAATGGAAGATTTGTTGCGGTATTTTCAAAATTTATCAAATACGCAAAAAGAACAATTTTCAAAGTTAGAAAACTTGTATAAAAACTGGAATACTAAAATTAATGTTGTTTCAAGAAAAGATATTGATGAATTGTATTTAAGACATGTGTTACATTCATTAGGTATTGCAAAAGTACAGGTATTTAAACCAAATTCAAAAATTCTTGATGTTGGAACCGGTGGTGGTTTCCCAGGAATTCCTTTAGCAATTTTATTCCCTAAAAGTGATTTTTACTTAGTAGATTCGATAGGTAAAAAAATTAAAGTTGTTCAAGAAGTAGTAAAAGCATTAGGTTTAAAAAATGTAAAAGCCGAACATATTAGAGCCGAAAATATAAAAGGTAAATTTGATTTTATCGTGAGTAGAGCAGTTACAAATATGGATGATTTTGTAAAATGGACTCGTAAAAAGATTGCAAAAAAACAAAAACATGAATTAAAAAATGGTATTTTATATTTAAAAGGTGGTGATTTAACCGAAGAGTTACAAAATTTTTCAAAAGCTACAATTTATAATTTATCAGATTTTTTTACTGAAGAATTTTTTGAAACTAAGAAAGTGGTGCATTTACCATTGAAATATAAACCTTAAATATCTTCTTTATCCCAACCTGTTAACCCTGCTGAAACAATAAACTTCATTACATCGCTGGAATTTACACTTATAGGTTTAATATTTGCTCTGGGGACAATAAATAATTCACCTGAAAAATTATAAGAATGAGGAAAATAAACAGCAACTTTATTTTTTTCATCTATTAATTCTAAGTTTTCTTCTGTAATAAATCCTAATTTTTCAAGATCAGAATTTAAATTCACTTTAACCAAAACAGGTTGATTGAATTTTTTTTCTTTTCCAACAAAAGCAGAAAAAAGATCATTAAAAGCAGAGTATATAAACTTTAATAATGGTATGCTATCAATAATTTTTTTAAAGACTAATTTTAAAGGTTGCGCAATGATTGTCCTTCCTAAAATTCCAACAAAAATTAAAAATATTAATAGTGTCAATACACCCAATCCTGGAATATTTATATCAAAAAAATGGACTATTAACTTTTGAGATAATCCATCCAAAAAAGTAAAAACAGAATATATAATGAATGCTGTTATACTTAGTGGTGCTATGTACAATAAACCTTGTAATAAATAATTGGCCAGTTTTTTCATAATTTAAGTATTTACAATGTGTAATTATTTCCGATTAAATTACAAAATTATATTAAGGCTAATATTTATTTGGTATTTTTTTGAAGATTTTTTGTTTTAAAAAGAAGTACTTAAATTAAGTGTTACACCTGTTGAAGGAGCAACTAACCTACAAACCCCTCCAATGCATACTAAACCACCACGTTGGCGTCCATATCCTAAAGCAACCCGAGTACGATTCTTTGAAAAACTACCACCAAAATTGTAATAATGAATCTTTTCAAATTTACGGTCATTTCCATAATTATAAAGATCACTTACAAAAATTGAAAACAAAGGGGTTAAATTCATTTCCAACAATCCTGATACCCAATTTTTTTGATCTTCATTTGTAGAAAGATGTTCTATAACAAGTCGTGTAGATTTATTATTTTTAAAACGATAAGTAGTTTCAGCAACAAAAATATTGGCATTCACATTTCCAATTTTTTCTTCAATATATTTTTTACTGTAAAAAATATTTAAATAAGTAAAAATAGATTGAAATTTCTTTGACCATTTTTTGCGAATTTCAATATTAAAATCAGAATAATATTTATCACCAAAACTAAGAATTTCACTACTATAAGTTCTGTTTACATTATCAAACTCTGCATCTAATCCATGCCAATTTGAGAAATTTAAAGCAATTTTTGTTCCGTATTTTCCACCCAAAAAGGTTTCTTTTTTAATCTTATATAATAAATCTACTTGAAAGCCAATTTCTCCAGCTTTATTTAAAGGAAAAAATGAAAGTTGAGGTTGTGATTGGTAAACATAAATATTTGTTACACTATAGTCATGCTGTTTGGTGAGACTTGGTATGTAATTAACGATAAGCTCATTATCTAAATTTCCACTGGCTTCTCTTTCTGAATAAAAACGCATATTTTCCATCCTTCTAAAAGTAAAATCAATGCCTAATCCTTTTTGAGAGTAACCTATATTCCATAAAAAAGCATTTCCTGTAAAACCTTTATTTGGAAAAATAAAACCTTGCTCAACCAAAGCATCTTCTCCTTTAAAAATGTATTCAAAATTTGTATAGAAGTTGCTGTTTGAATAATTTAATCTTCCTGATACAAGATTTGTAGTTTCATTGATTTGAGATATTGTATTTTCAAAACCTTCGCTCCTTCCAATATAACTTAAACCAAGAATTAAGGTGTTTTTTATACCAATAATAGTTGATAAATCTATTTCAGAATTAAATCCAAAAACTTGTCCGTTTGAAACGTCAAACCCTACCCGTTGTTCACCGTACATTCCAGTAAATGATAAATATTTGGTAGGTGTATAAATGATTTTACCACCACGTAAGGCGTTGTTAAGTCCTAATTGTCGGTCTTCCCAAGATCTAAAAATTAATCCACTTCCAAATTGTTCATAAAAATACCCGCCAATGACATCAATTTTTTCATTTTTGTATTGCACATAATATGTTGCAACACCAAATTCTTTATCAAAACTATTTGCATAGTTTAATAAGGCCTGAGGTGCATAAGATTCAAATTGAACACCAACAGTAAAATTGTGAAATGAATAATCCAATTTTATATAATTATTTGACCTAAACCTATTTTCTTCATCAAAATCACCAGTTTTATCATCGTCAACATAATATTGCGAATTTGATTCGATTCCAGCAGAAAAATAATTTACACTTTGAGAAACAATTATAAATGGGAAAAATAAGATTATATATAATAGAATTTTTTTCATGAATTATATTTATAAAATGATTAATTGGAAGAGAATTCCTTTATTTTTTCAAATAAAATATCTTCATTACCGGGAATATAGCCTGCATGTTGAAATACAATTACACCATTTTTGACAATAAAAGTATAAGGAATGTTTGTAATTTGTAAAGCCCTTTTTAGATCTTGATTTTTGTCAAATAAAATTTCATATTCCCATTCATTACTATTTATTAAAGGTCTTACTCGAGATATGGTGCGGTTATCATCTATAGAAACTGCTATTAATTGTACATTTGTTTCTTCTTGCCAATTTTCATAAACTTCGTTAATTGCATTTAGTTCATTAATACAGGGTATACACCAAGTTGCCCAAAAACTTAGTATGATTAATTTATTTTCAGTAAAACTTGCTATTTTAACAGGAGTATTTTCTAAATTTTGTAAAGTTATATTAGGTATTGACTTTTGTGCAAAAGATATATTTATAAAAAGAATAGCTAAAAGTAAAAAATATATTTTTTTCATAATGATTTGAATAGTTTAATGTAAATGTCGTTTGATTCATTACTTTCTTACAATTTGATATTTGTTAATTCTTTTATTCCAATCAAAATATAGTACATTTGATGACTAAAATTAAAATAATGGAAGAACAAAAAATATGCCTAGTTTGTAAAAAAAACGCTCAGGAAACACCAGTAACCAAGTTTTATTACCAAGAATCTCATTTTTATATATGTGCGCAACATATCCCCATTTTAATACATGATCCACAAAAACTGGTTGGATTATTACCTGGAGCTGATAATTTAACAGGAGGATAATCAATGAAGAACCTTAAAAATAATTTCATTTTTTGGAATTGATTATAATTTTTAAATGTAGTATTAGTGATTATTAAAAATAAATTATTAAAAATATGAAACGTAATTACATAATTGTACTGTTAATCCTTTTAACCTTTTTTGTTATATCTTTTTTGACAAACATACTAGGAGCATTAAACCCTAGTGTTTCATTAAGTTTTAGTTTAAGTGAAACTATGGCTGGATTTCTACCTTTTTCATTTTTTATAGCTTATGGTGTCATGTCTGTTCCTGCTGGTTTTATGTTGGAAAAATATGGTGAGAAAAAAATGATGATCTTTGGTTTTATACTGGCAATGATTGCTTCCTTAATATTTGCTAGCAAACCCACTTTTAACATATTTTTATTTTCTCTCTTTACCATTGGTACGGGTATGGCAATTTTACAAGTAGTGATTAATCCATTATTAAGAGTTTCAGGAGGTAAAGAAAATTATGCATTCACTTCAGTAATGGCCCAGTTAATTTTTGGAGCAGCCTCTTTTATAAGCCCCTTAGTTTATTCATGGCTTGTTACAAATATTGATAAGACTTCAGATAATAATTTATTTTTAAATTTTTTATCTGGAATAATACCTGCTGGTATGTCTTGGGTTTCAATTTATTGGTTGTTTGCATTATTCAGTTTAATAATGATTGTTATAATTTTAATTACCCGATTTCCAAAAGTAGAACTAAATGAAGATGAAAAGGTTGGTACCAGAAAGAGTTACTTAAATCTTTTTAAAGACAAAACTGTTATTCTGTTTTTTCTTGGCATTTTTGCTTATGTGGGTGTAGAACAAGGAATTTCATACTGGATGTCGAAATTTTTACAAACATATCATGAGTTTGATTATGAAACCACTGGTGCAAGTGCTGTAGCTAATTTTTGGGGATTAATGACCATTGGAGGTATAATTGGTTTAATTTTATTGAAATTTTTAGATAGTAAAATCGTCTTAAAATTATTTACTTCTTTAGCTATAGTTAGTTTATTTGTTGCTTTATTTGCTTCTGCAAAAATATCACTTTACGCTTTTCAAATAAGTGGATTTTTTCTTTCTGTAATGTATCCTGTTATTATTTCATTAGCATTGAATTCAGTAAGTAAGCATCATGGTGCTTTTGCAGGAATACTAATGAGTGGTATAATGGGTGGTGCTATTGTACAATTAATAATTGGGATGATTAGTGATTTTACATCATTAAAGGTAGGAATGTTCTTTAATTTTATTGCTTTGGCTTACATTTTAAGTATTGGTTTTTGGGCGAAACCTTTGATAAGTAATAAAACAATTGATTTTAAAAAAGAATAATGAATTGAGTTAAGCAAAAATAAAACTCCAAAAAAATAATTTTTTGGAGTTTTTAATGTTAAAATTTTAAATTCATTTTTCTAAAAACGGATAGCGATAATCAGTTGGAGATACAAAAGTTTCTTTAATAGTTCTATTTGAAACCCAACGTAATAAATTCCAAACAGAACCTGCTTTATCATTGGTCCCTGAACCTCTTGCTCCACCAAAAGGTTGTTGACCAACAACTGCTCCGGTTGGTTTATCATTAATATAAAAATTACCAGCTGAATTTTCTAAAGCATCTGTAGCGTAATCAATTACATATCTATCGGCACTATAAATAGCTCCTGTTAATGCATATGGAGATGTATTGTCTAACAATTCCAATGTTGATTTCCAATCATCATCTTCATAAACATAAATAGTTAAAACCGGACCGAATAATTCAGTACACATGGTTTCATATTTCGGATTGTTAGTTAAGATAACAGTTGGTTCAATAAAGTAACCTTTTGAATTGTCACAATTGCCGCCAATAATAACTTCTGCATCTTTATCTTTTTTAGCTCGTTCAATAAAGCTTGATAATTTATCAAAAGCTCTATTGTCAATTACAGCATTTATAAAATTTGAAGTATCAACCGGGCTTCCCATTTTCATGGAATTTAGATCGGCTTTTAAAAAACTGCTAACTTCTTTCCATTTACTTTTTGGAATATAAGCACGTGAAGCTGCAGAACATTTTTGCCCTTGGTATTCAAAAGCACCTCTTGATAGTGCAGTGGCAACTTGTTTTGCATTTGCAGTATGGTGCATCCAAACAAAATCTTTACCTCCTGTTTCACCTACAATTCTTGGGTAGCTACGATATTTTCCTGCATTCACATTTCTTCCAATTTGATCCCAAAAACTATTAAAAACAGGTGTTGATCCTGTAAAGTGAACACCAGCAAAATGTGGATTATCTAAAACAACTTCGGTTATCATGGCTGAATTACCTGTAACCATATTTATTACGCCATCTGGTAAACCAGCAGCTTTAAATAATTCCATTATAACTTGAGCTGAATATACTTGTGATCGGGCTGGTTTCCAAATAACAACATTACCCATTAAAGCAGGAGCTGAAGGTAAATTACCGGCAATAGATGTAAAGTTAAACGGAGTAATAGCGTAAACAAAACCTTCTAAAGCTCTGTATTCCATCCGATTCCAAATTCCTTCAGAAGAAATAGGCTGATCTTGGTAAATTTGAGTCATAAACTCAACATTAAATTTAAAGAAATCAACCAATTCCGCTACTGCATCAATTTCTGCCTGCATAACATTTTTTGATTGGGCAATCATTGTTGCAGCGTTCATTCTGTCTCGAAAAGGACCAGCCAATAAATCAGCTGCTTTTAAAAATATGGCAGCTCGAGATTCCCAAGGTGTTTTAGCCCATTTTTTTCGAGCTTCTAAAGCTGAATTGACAGCTTTTTCAATATGCTCTTTCTCAGCTGTATGATATACTCCTACTGTATGTTTATGATCGTGTGGAGGGTGTATTGAAACGGTTTTTCCGGTTCTAATTTCTTCGTTTCCAATATAAAGAGGTACATCTACTTGTTTGTTGTACATTTCTTTGTATTTAGCTAATAAACTTTTGCGTTCTTTACTGTTTGGCGCAAATGAATTAACGGGTTCATTTACTGCTTTTGGTACTTTGTAAAATCCTGTTGCCATTTGTTTTTTATTTGAATTGTATCTATTATTTTTGAGAAAGCAAAGTTACAAATTTTTATAAGATTTTATATTAATAATTGTAAGGTAAAGTCTGTTTTTGTAACTACAATTGCACAAATAAACAATTCAATAAATTAAACTATATGTGTACAGTAACTTATCTTCCGTTAGGTAATAACAATTTTATTTTGACCTCAAGTCGTGATGTTCCGTTTGCACGGGAAAAAGCTTTACATCCTAAAAAATATATTGAAGAAGGTATTGAATTAATTTATCCGAAAGACGGTAAAGCGGAAGGAACTTGGATCGGTACCAGCTCAAAAAACAGATTAATTTGTTTGTTGAATGGCGGATTTGAATATCATACTTCCAGAGCATCGTATAAAAAAAGTAGAGGAATTATTGTTAAAGATTTATTGAAAGTTGATGATATTCATTATGAATTACATAACATTGATTTAAAGGGTGTTGAGCAATTTACCATAACTATTGTTGATTGGAATAGTTCTCTTGAACTGATTGAATTTGTTTGGGATGGCAAGAAAAAACATATCAAAATATTACCTCAAAAACTACATATTTGGTCATCTTCTACCTTGTATGATGAAAGCGTAAAACAATTAAGACGTGATTGGTTTGTTGATTGGCAAAAAGACAAAGATTTTACCCAAAAAAATATTTTAAAATTTCATCATAATGCTGGTGTTGGCGATTCTAATATAGATATTGTTATGGATAGAGGTTTGGGAGGTACGGTTAGTATTACATCTGTAAAAAAAGAGCAAAATAGTATAATTATGAATTATGAAGATATTCTTGATACTAATAAAGAAGTTGAGATTTTAGAGTACAAAAGCTAAAAATGAAATAATTACACCTCCGACAGTTGACAGGATTATAAAAACAATATTTAGCAAAAAGTATTTAATAACAGTTTTAGTTCTACTTTGTTTATAAAAGTTTCGTAAAGATTTGTATAAATATAATAAAAAGACTACAAAAAATATACCTATACCAATATCTGTTTTAAAAATTCTATCAAAAAGAGTAAAGAAAATAAGGAATATAAAAAATACAGTTTGCACGTTAAAAACTAATACTAGATGTTCGGTGTAATTTTTTTTACCTCTAATGTATAAGAGTGAAAGAAATAAAGTAAAAATAGGCAGCATAAAGAATAAAGCAATGGATATTTTAGAAATAATATTATCGATAAAAGAATTTCTAAAATCAGAATCAACACTAAATTTATTAAAATCTTGTGCTTTTTTATAGTAAAAAATATTCCACCTTGTTTTTTTATGACCTAAACTATCTAAAGCTTGAAGAATTGGAATAGCTTTATTTTCTTTATCAAATTCCATAAAATCATTCACTTTTTCATAAATACGTAGAACTTTAAGATCTTTTATATTTTTACCACCAACAGAAATTTCTGGTTTAATATCATTTAAAATGGAATCGATTACGGTATTGTTTATAGAATCATTATTTGTGATGACGGGTAAGTTGACTATGATATCTTTTGCAGCTAAATCTTTTTCAAGCTGACGTAGATTTTTAGTTTCTTCTTTTATAATAGAATCGGTTGCTGTTTGAGTGTCATTTTTAGAAAATGAACCTGAAATTTTATATTCATCTAATGCCGAAAATAAGCCTTGGATTAAAAAGAAAACAATGGTTACATGTAAATATAATTGAAACGGATTTACATATTTTCTTCGTTTACCTTCAATATATTCTTTTGAAACTTTGCCTGGTTTAAATAATAATGGGATAAATGTTTTAAAAAAACGAGTGTCAAATGAAAAGAATCCAGAGAAGAATTCTGATATAAATTGTTTTATACTTAGTGGAAGTTCATCATTTACCTGCCCGCAATTAGAGCAAAAATTATCATTATCTGATATAGGTTGATTACAGTTTAAACATATAATACCTTTTTTGTTTTTGGTAAATCGAGTAGTAGATTTCATTAATAAAAAATATAAATCCCTATAAATATAAAGATTTTAAATTTTATTCAAACAAATTGAGGTTTATAAAAAGAAAATTAGTTTAAAGCAGCTGGTAACATCAACTGAAAAGTTGGAATTTGCACTTTAAAATCTTCAGACGTTGTAAAATTAATCATATTGTAATACCCATTCATTGAGCCCATAGGTGATGTTAAAAAACAATGTGATGTATAAGTATGGCTTTCTTTAGGGTTTAAAATGGGTTTTTTACCAATAACTCCTTCTCCTTCAATTATTTCAATATTATTTAAAGAGTCAAAAATATTCCAATGACGGCTCAATAATTGTACCGTATCACTGCCTTGATTTTCAATAGTAATACTATAACTAAAAGTGTAATACATTCTCATGTTTTGATAACGTTTACCTTCATAATTAGTAATAACTGAAATTTTAATTCCTTTAGTTATTTGTTGTATCATTTCTTAGATATTGAAAATTATGAACTTACAAAGATAAGTATTATTTTAAAAAGATAAAAGATTTCCCTTTTTTGGTTTCTTCAGCAAAATAGGCAATACTTTTTTCTGAAAGTTCCTTTTTTAACTCTGTTTTGAATGGAGAAATTATATGGTGTATTGCACACGGGTTTTCATCACTACATTTAGGCAATCCAAAAAAACATTCATTAAACAGATTTAATCCATCTATACACTCAATAACATCAATTAAACTTTTAGAAAGTTCCTTTTCGGTTAAATAGAAACCACCATTAGGTCCTTTAGTTGATCTGATAATTTTTGCTTTGCTAAGTGTTTGAAAAATCTTTGCTAAAAAAGGAGCAGGAATATCAATTAGTTCAGCAACTTTTTTTGAACCTAGTTTGTTTGATTCGTTTGCACTAATTGCAAGATATAAAACGGCTCTTATAGCATATTTACTTTGGTTGCTTAACATGGTATAAATATATAAAAGATAAGTACATCTTTTATATGATAAATATCATTTTAAGTGTTATATTTGTTACATACTTTTGTGACCAAAATTACATAAGAAATTAAATTTATATAACAACTTAAATTAATAACAATGAAAAGTAAAATTTTTGCGATAGTATTATTGTTCTTGTTCATTTTTTACTCTTGTAATACCGAAAAGAAACAAGATATGGTTAAAAGCGAAGTCAAACAAGAACCAAAAGCTGTTAAAGACCATGGACAAGCAGGTGTTGCAGCAGTAGAAGGAGAGCAATTAAACGCACTTCAAGTGGCTAAATCAATTGAAGATTTCTCAACTTTAGTAGTAGCTATCGAAACAGCTGGTGTACAAGATGCAGTTGTAAATACAGGTCCGTTAACAATTTTAGCTCCATTAAATTCAGCCTTTGCTAAATTACCTGAAGGAACAGTTGAAACTTTATTAAAACCTGAAAATAAAGCAAAATTAGCCTTTATATTGATTAATCATGTTGCGCCAGCAAATTATCCAATTAAACAATTAAAAAAAGATGCGAAAAAAGGTAGAAAACTATATGTGGCTTCAGGAGAATATTTAGTTGTTGAAGACAAGGATGGTGAAATTTACATTGGAGGAACAAAAATTTTAAAATCTGTAAAAGTAAGTAATGGTTGGATTCACGTTATAGATGATGTGTTGGTTCCAGCCGAATAAATATTCAAAATAAATATTAAACTAAATATGAAATTAAAATTTTTAACTGTATTTGCACTAGGTGCTTTATTGATTAGTTGTGGAGGAGAAAAAGCTAAAGAAGATGTAGCTAAAACTCCTGTAAAGGAAGAAATTAAGACTGAGGTTAAAACTGAAGTCGTTAAAATTGACCCGATGACTGATAAAGGTGTTGGACCAATCAAAACTTTAACTTTAGGTGATATTGATGATAGCTTGGTTGCAATAGGTCATGAAGTATATAAGGTAAAATGTACAGCATGTCATAAAATTAGTAAAAGATTTGTTGGTCCAGGTTTAAAAGGTGTTACAGAAAGAAGAACTCCTGAGTGGATCATGAATATGATCTTAAATCCTGAATTGATGGTAAAGGAAAATGAAACAGCTAAACAATTATTGATAGAGTACAGTGCGCCAATGGCTAATCAAAGCTTAACAGAAGAAGAAGCTAGAGCAATTTTAGAATATTTAAGAACTAAAAATTAAAGAATAACTAAACTAAATTAAACTAAATTATGAAAACAATGATTAAATCAATTATTGCCATTCTTACCTTATCAGTTGTGATGATAAGTTGTGTTGATACAAATCAAAAATCAACTAAAAAAGGCGCCTTAAGTAGCAA
>JAUWLK010000194.1 GCA_030613745.1 Flavobacteriaceae bacterium
ATCAGTTAGTAGTGGTGCTGAAATATTTTCAGAAAACACCTTTTATTCAAATGAATTACAAGTTAATGCTTCTAGTGGAGCAGTAGCTAAATTACGTTTGGATATAATTAATTTATCTTGTGAAACTTCAAGTGGTGCTAATGTAGATTTAATTGGTAAAGTAAAAAATATTGAAGCTAAATCTTCAAGTGGTAGTGATATTGATGCATATGAATTAAAAGCATTAATATGTGTTGCCAAGGCATCTAGTGGTTCAAATATAAGAGTAAATACAAAAGAATCATTTAAAGGAAAAGCTACAAGTGGAGCTGTTATAAGATATAAAGGCAATCCAAAAATTGTTAAATCAGATGAAAATTCAGGTGGAAGTATAAAAAGTAAACACAGTTAGTATAATAATGTTAATCTAAATCATTTAATATGATGCCTTTGGCATGATTTAAATATTTTCTTCCTATAGGTATTCTTTTATTTGTTATTTGAACAGAATTTCCTTCAACAGCATCAATTTTATCTAAAGCAATAGTAAATGACCGATGAATTCTAAGAAATTGATTTTTTGGTAATTCTTCGGTTATTCCAGTTAGAGATTTATGAACCAAATAATCACCAGACCTGGTAAAGACTTTGATATAATCTCTTAAACTTTCTATATAATAAATATCTTCAAACTTAACTTTAATTAACTTTTTATTAACCTTTAAGAAAATAAATGATTTATCAAATTGATTTTTTTCTGAATGAATATTCTGATCCTTATAAACTTGTTGTGTCAATTTGTTAATTGATCTTAAAAATCGGCTGAAAGGAATAGGTTTAACCAAATAATCGAGTACATCTAAATCAAAACTTTCTACAGCATATTCACGATAAGCAGTTGTAATTACAAAATGAGGTTTAGATTCAATATTTCGTATAAAATCCAAACCACTCATTTTAGGCATATGTATATCTAAAAAAACAATATCAATTTTATTTTTCTCAATGGTATTTAAGGCTTCAACAGGGTTTTTATATGTACCAATTAAATCTATATTTGGAAATTCAAGTAAGTAGGATTGAATTACTTTAATAGCAAGAGGTTCATCGTCAATAATGATACATTTTATTTTCATTGAACGGGTAATTTTAAAAGTACTTTAAATTTATTATTTTTTATTTTAGTTTCTAAAGAAAAATCATCTTTATACAATAAATATAATCGGCGTTTTACATTTTCAATGCCTATTCCATGTTTAATAAACTTTTCATCATTATTTTGGAAAGTATTATCTACTGTAAAGAAAAGAAAATTGTTATTAATTTCAAAACCTATATCCACTTTTATATCATTATTATTCTTGGTTCCGTGCTTAAAACAATTTTCAATAAATGGTAAAAAAAGTAATGGAGGTATTTTGATATCATCTATATCGCCATCAATGCTAATATTTGACTTAATTTTATTTTCGTAACGAAGTTTTTCTAATTCTAAATAACTGTGTACGTAGTTAATTTCTTTCAGTAAATTAATTTTAGGTTCTTTTGCCTCGTATAAAACGTATTGCATAATTTCTGAAAGCTTCATTACTACATCAGGAGCTTTAGGTGATTTATTTATTACTAAAGCATATAAATTATTTAATGTGTTAAAAAAGAAATGAGGCTGAATTTGTGTTTTTAAAAAGTTTAATTCTGTTCGTAATTGTATTTTTTTTAAAGCATCATTTTTTCTTCTTTCATTAATCCAATCAATGGTTAATTTTATTGCTGAAACAAGTGATATTACATAAATTTCCCCCAAAACAACAGCAATGACGTGATTAAAAGTGAAAGCCTGTTGTATACCCTCAGCTTCAGGCCATATATTTTTAGATACTAAGAAATAATTTAATCCGGTTCTTATTATGTACAAAAATCCTAAAGAAACAATTAATAAGATGAAAAAATGTATATATTTTTTTTTGACAATGAATTTTGGAATTAAAAAATAAATAGTGAAATAAGTAATTATAATATGTAATGGAAATTCTACTAAATTTGATTTTAAAGAGTACCAATAGTCATTGAAATAACTTCCCCATCTTATAAAATTAAAAAGAAAATAGGAAATCCAAAAAATTATATGGTAACGAATAGGTATTTTAAAACCTGAAAATAATTTTTTAAACATCAGTTTTTATTTGTTGATATGCAAATCTATTAGATTTTTTTATAGAAATTATAATAAGAACTATTATTATCTAGCAAAAACTTTAGCTAACCTACTTTTAAAATCTCATTATTTACTGTTTATTTTTATAAAAATTTTAAAATTTCATTAATATTAAAAAAAAACAGACATTCATTAGTTTTTTTTAGTTATATGTCGATTATATTTTAATCATAATGAAAAAACATCGATTTTTGTTTTTTAGAAACAATATTAAAATTCTTATAATTTATATTTCTTATGAAGGCAAATTTAAAATACACCGAAGCAGGTAAATTTGAAGAAACAAGATTTGAAAAAATCCATAATGTTATTTTTAAAAATTCTGATCTTGCTTCGATTGAGGTTGCTAAGGAAATTGCAAACTTGATCAAACAAAAACAACAAGAAAATAAAACATGTGTTTTAGGTTTAGCTACTGGTTCATCACCTATAAATGTATATGAAGAACTTGTTAGAATGCATAAAGAAGAAGGCTTGAGTTTTCAAAATGTAATTACATTTAACTTAGATGAGTATTATCCAATGGATAAAGATAACACACAAAGTTATTGGTATTTTATGCATGAGAATTTATTCAATCATATTGATATTATACCAGAAAATATTAATGTACCTAGTGGTACAGTTCCTCAAGATGAAATTTACCAATATTGTATTGATTATGAATTAAAAATAAAAGAAGCAGGAGGTTTGGATTTTCAACTTTTAGGAATTGGTAGGTCGGGTCATATTGGTTTTAATGAACCAGGTTCACATTATAATTCAGGAACTCGTAATATTACACTTGATCATATCACTCGTGTCGATGCAGCTTCTGCATTTTTAGGTATTGAACAAGTACCTAGAGTTGCTATAACTATGGGAATTAGTACAATACGCAATGCAAAACGTGTAATATTATTGGCTTGGGGTATTAATAAAGCTTCTGTAATTAAAGATACAATTGAAGGAGAAATTACTTCTGATGTTCCTGCATCTTACTTACAAGATCATGATAATATTACTTTTGTTTTAGATGAAGGGGCTTCTTCAGAACTTACCAGAATCAAAACACCTTGGTTGGTTAAAAATTGTATTTGGACTGATGATCTAATAACAAAAGCAGTAGTTTGGTTAAGTGAATTATTGAATAAATCAGTATTAAAAATAACCGATAAAGATTACAACAATAATGGTATGTCAAGTTTATTGGTTGAACAAGGATCAGCTTATAATTTAAATATTAAAATGTTTAATAAATTACAGCATACAATTACTGGTTGGCCAGGAGGTAAACCTAATGCTGATGATACTAATCGACCTGAAAGAAATACTCCTACTAAAAAACGTGTTATAATTTTTAGTCCTCACCCAGACGATGATGTTATTTCAATGGGAGGTACTTTTGATAGATTGGTTGAACAAGGTCATGAAGTGCATATTGCATACCAAACTTCTGGTAATATTGCGGTTTCAGATAAAGAAGCTTTGAAATTTATTGAAGTAGCTTTAACGCTAAATGGTGAAAATTCTTCTTTTCAAAAAATTATAAAAGATTTAAACGATAAAAAAGAATATGATATTGATACTATAGAAGTTAGAAAGTTAAAAGGAATAATAAGACGAAAAGAATCTTTAGCTTCAACAAGATATCTTGGATTACCTGATAAAAATGTACATTTCTTAAATTTACCATTTTACGAAACTGGAAAAATAAAAAAGAACAAACTTGGTGATTCAGATATTAAAATTATGACAGATTTGATTTCAGATATAAAACCTCATCAAATATATGCCGCAGGTGATTTAGCAGACCCTCATGGTACACATAAAGTTAGTTTAGATGCTTTGTTTATAGCTTTAGAGCAGTTAAAACCAAATAAGTATATGGATGATTGTTGGGTGTGGCTATACAGAGGTGCTTGGCATGAATGGGAAACTCATGAAATTGAAATGGCTGTACCAATGAGTCCTGATCAGGTATTGAAAAAAAGGCAGGCAATATTTTATCATCAATCTCAAAAAGATGGTGTACTATTTCAAGGTGATGACTCCAGGGAATTTTGGATGAGGGCTGAAGATAGAAATAAAGAGACTGCAAAAAAATATAATGACTTAGGCTTGGCAGATTATGCAGCATTAGAAGCTTTTAGGCGATATTATTTTTGAAATAATACATTTATTTATAATGATAAAGGCATTGTGTAATTTTTTTTAAGAATTTCTATATAAATATTTATCCAAAAAACCGTATTGAATTCGTAAATTTATAGATGTTTTTTATCAAATTATAAATTCCGCAAACGATTTCGTTTAAATCTAAATTTTATCATTAAAAAGAGGATATTTATTAGTATTTTTGTGTGATTTTTTAAAAAAACATGAAAAAATATATAAAAAAAATAGCAGTAATGACATCAGGAGGTGATTCTCCAGGAATGAATGCAGCAATTCGTGCAGTAGTTAGAGCAATTTCTTATTATAAACTAGATGCTGTAGGTGTGTATAGAGGCTATGAAGGATTGATTGAAGGAGATTTTGAAAAATTGGATTCAAGAAGTGTAAATCATATCATTCAAAAAGGTGGTACAATTTTAAAATCTGCTAGATCTAAAGAATTTAGAACCATAGATGGTAGAAAAAAAGCACATGATAATTTAATTAAAGAAGGTGTTGATGCTCTGATAGTTATTGGTGGAGATGGTTCTTTTACAGGAGGTATGATTTTTAATAAAGAATATGATTTTCCTGTAATTGGTATTCCAGGAACTATTGATAATGATATTTATGGAACTGATTTTACAATTGGTTATGATACGGCCTTAAATACTGCAGTTGA
>JAUWLK010000193.1 GCA_030613745.1 Flavobacteriaceae bacterium
AGTAAAAAATTTAATTTTCATGGTCTTTTATTTAAAGATTAATTTTTAGGGGATAAAAATACAAAAAGAATATTTCTTTTTAAGATAATTAGCTTAATTACATATCAATTTTTATTTTTTATGTATATAGAGCAATCCAAAATCAAAAGGTGTCCACAAACATGCTTTAATATTACTATCTTTTAATCCTGAGTTCACCCAACTATTACAAGTTTTAAAACAAGAAAAACTTCCTAAAGCTTCGTAAAAATCATCATTATTTGAATAGCCTTTGTTGTTCAATACTACTTTTTTGTCAAGCGTATCAAAATAAAAAGTTTTATAAATATACTGATTGATCTTATTCAGCTGATTTTGACTTACTTTTATTTCTGTCCAATCATTAGAAGTTGTTGAATATCTGGTTAAATGAATTAAAGATGAGCTATTTATAAATAATGCTTTAAAAGCGTTATTAAAAGTTAAATCACTCCAGTTTGGTGTATTGAGATAAAAATTTTTATCTCCCCAACCAAATGAAAAATAGTTATCATTTTCAAAATATATTAACCCATTTAAAAGTTTTAGGTCTATTTGATTTTTAGGTATAATAATACTTAAATGTACTCCATTTGAATTTAAATAAATAGATTTATTTTTTTCTGTATACTCTTCTTCATTATTTACCGGAATAAAAGTCAAAATCAAAGAAACAAGCAAGTATACTACAGGAATTAAAAAAAATGCAAGAATCCATTTAGATATTTTCTTAATCATTTTCATTTATTAACCTATTTTATAATGCGTTATTTATTAGAATTGTTTGTGATACTAATTATTGATTGTCTTTCTCTGTTGATTTCTAGTTTTGTAACATCAGGACGCGAGTAGTGTCCTGAAACATCAAAATTTTGTCGTTCTTCCAATATTCGATTAAAATCTATTGTAGTAATAATTAATTCCTCTTTTCCAATAACAGGAGGTATTATCCATTCGCCATCAGGTCCAGCAACACATGACCCTCCATTAGCCAAAACTTTTGGTGCATTTTTCAAGATCTTATTTAAATGAGGTGTGTCTTTAGGGAAATCTTTACTGTTCATTAAGCCAGAAACTGAAACCACAAATGATCTAGATTCTTTAGCAATAAATTTAGTAATATCATTAGTGTTATATTCTGATCCAGGCCATACAGCAATATGTAAATTTTCGCCTAAACCATAAAGTGCAGTTCTTGCTAAAGGCATCCAATTTTCCCAACAATTCAAACCACCAACACAAAATTGTTTCAAGTTATGTACCTGTAATCCATTACCATCACCGGTTGACCAAGTCAAACGCTCTTCATAAGTAGGTTGTAGTTTTCGGTGAATAGATTTAATTTTACCTTTTTGATTAATATAGACTAAGGAGCAATATAAGCTGTGTCCACCGCGATCTTTAGCGCGTTCAACAATACCAAGATATACAGCTATATTGTATTTTTTTGCTATTTCGCAAATTTCATCAAGATCACCGGCTTCAATTTGTATTGAATTCCTAATATAATGTGCGTGTATTTCTTTTTGAACAGGAGAGTTAAATTCTGAACCATTTGTTAAAGATAACCAGAAAGGATATCCGGGTAAAATACTTTCTCCAAAAACAATGAGTTCACATTTTTTTGTACCAGCTTGGGTAATGAATTTTTTTATTTTTTTAATAGTTTTTTTCTTGTTTAACCAAACTGGAGAAATTTGTGCTAAACCCAGTTTTAGAGTACTTTTATTATTCATTTTTTCTTTATTTTGGATGGCTTATTCTAAAAAATAGAATTTATTTATTACATAAATGTAAATTTTGACGTTGTTAAATTACAAAATTATAATTGCTTTTTTTCATTACTTTTATACAAAATAATTTCCGTGCAAAACGAAACTTCTTTTCAAGTATATAATGCCTCAGCAGGTAGTGGGAAAACTTTTACTTTGGTTAAGGAGTATTTAAAAATATTATTGCAAAGTAATAATCAATTTTTATATCAAAACATTCTTGCCATAACATTTACAAATAAGGCTGCTGGTGAAATGAAAGACCGAGTGCTGAAAAGTTTACTAGAATTAGCAAAAAGCGATATTTCAAATAAACCTAGCAATATGTTTCAATTATTAATAGATGAAACAAAACTTGATGCTGAAATATTACAGAAAAGAGCTAAAAAAATATTACAAAATATTTTACAAAACTACTCGGCTTTTCATATCAAAACCATTGATAGCTTTACCAATAAATTGATCAAATCTTTTGCTTTTGATTTAGGCTTGCCTTTAGATTTTGAGGTTGAATTAGATCCTCAATCTATTTTAGAAGAAACAGTAGATGTTATCATTTCAAAAATTGGAATTGAAAAAGAATTAACCAATGTTTTAGTGGAATTCGCAAAACAAAAAACATTAGAAGACAAATCATGGGATATTTCCAGAGAATTGAATGAAATTTCAAAATTATTATTAAATGAAAATGATGCCAATGAGATTCAAAAATTAGAAAGTAAAACCATTTCAAACTTTAAAACCTTAGAAAAAAAACTTAAACTAAATCAAAAGCAAACGGAAAAACAATTTACTGAAATAAGTAAAAAAGGTATAGAGATTATTGATAGTATAGATGTTGAACAAAAAGATTTTTATTATAAAGATTTACCCAATTTTTTTAAAAAGTTGGCAAGATTTAAAAGTCTTGACGCTAAAGATTTAAAATTTGAAGGAAGATTATACAATTCTATTAGTAATGGGATTTTGTATGGCGAGAATAAACCTCAAAGTATAAAATCACAGATTGATAATATAAGAAATGAAATAATTCAATTATATTTTGAAGCAGAAAACTATTATAATGAGAAATATTCAACCTATCAATTAAATAAGCTCATTTTAAAAAATCTTATTCCCTTAGCTATTACAAATTCGATTAGTAAAGTTTTGGAAGAGATTAAAACAGAGAATAATATTAGATTAAATTCTGAATTCAATCAGATTATTAGTAAACATTTGCGTGAACAGCCTGCAGCATTTATATATGAAAAAATTGGTGAAAAATACAAGCACTATTTTATTGATGAAATGCAGGATACTTCGATTTTACAATGGCAAAATTTAATTCCTTTAATTGATAATGCCTTGTCAGAAGAGAATTCAAGTTTACTCTTGGTTGGAGATGCAAAACAAGCTATTTACCGATGGCGTGGAGGTAAAGCCGAACAATTCATTGATTTAGCGACTGAGGGAAACACTATTATCAACAACCCGTTTCAAGTAAAAAAGAGATTAAAAAATTTAGACACAAATTATCGGAGTTATTCTGAAATAGTTAATTTCAACAATCAATTTTTTACTCATATTTCTAACTATTTTCAAAATCCAGCTTATCAAAATTTGTATAAAATTGGAAATCACCAAAAAATTCACAAAAAAGAAGGAGGTTATGTACAATTAAGTTTTATTGAGAAATGTAAAAATAATGAGGAAAGGGATGAAGTATTTCCTGAAAAAGTTTATGAAATAATACTCAACTTAGAAGGTAAATTTGATAAAAATGAAATCTGTATTTTGGTAAGAAAAAAAGATCAAGGTATAGTTATTGCAAATTATCTTTCTGAAAAAGGAATTCAAATTGTTAGTTCAGAAACTTTGTTGATTAAAAATAATAATAAGGTTGATTTCATTATTAATTTATTGAAATATTTAAGCGATGAAAACAATGATGAATCTAAAGTTGATATTTTGTACTTTTTGCACAATCACCTTAAAATTCAAAGTGATAAACATGAGTTTATTAGTGAGTTAGTTCATCTTGATGAATCCAAATTCTTTAAATCTTTAGAAAAGTATCGGATATTTTATGGTTCTCAAATTTTTAATCAGAGTCCGTTTTATGAAAGTATAGAAAATATTATTAGAAGTTTTAAATTGACTCAGGAATCTGATGCTTATTTACAATTTTTTTTAGATTTTGTTTATGAGTTTAACCAAAGAAAATCACAAAATAACATTGAGTTTTTAGAGTATTGGGAACAAAAAAACGAAAAGCTAAGTATAGTAGCATCCAATAATAAAGATGCAGTTCAAATTATGACTATTCATAAATCAAAAGGTTTAGAATTTCCAGTAGTTATTTTTCCTTATGATTTAGATATTTATAATCAAAAAAATCCAAAAGCTTGGTATGATGATTTAGACAAAGAGGCGTATAATAATTTTGAAAGTATATTGATTAATTCATCTTCAGCTATTGAAAATACTGGTGAGTATGGAAAAAAGATTTTTAGTATTCAGCAAGAAGAGTCAGAATTAGATAATTTTAATTTATTATATGTTACGTTAACTCGTGCAAAAGAACAATTATATATTATTTCTGAAAACAGAGAAGCAAAAAACAAACTCAAATTATATTCTCACTTTTTTATTAATTTTTTAAATAAATCAGGATTATGGGAAGAGGGAAAATTAATTTATGAATTTGGAAAAAATATACGATTGTCAAATAAAAATGAGGATGATTTAAATGTTGAAATTCAAAAAGAATTTATTAGTAGTTCTTGGCAAGATCATCAAATAAATATAGTTACCAGTTCAAATTTACTTTGGGATACGGATAGAGGTGATGCTATTATATTTGGTAATGTAATTCATGAATTGATGGCTAAAATTATTTATGAAAAAGATATTAAAATTGCTGTAAATCAATTTGTTAATAAAGGGTTAATTGAAAAAAATGAACAAAATAATATTGAAAAATTGATTTATAAAATAGTGAATCACCCGAAGTTAAAAACTTACTATAAAGCAGATAGACTTATTTTTACAGAAAGAGAATTAATTACAGATGATAAACAAATTTTGATTCCAGACAGGTTGGTTTTTGATAAAGAAAATAAAGTAACAATAATTGATTATAAAACGGGTAAACCCGAGAATAAACATCGTCAACAAATTGAAAGTTATGGAAAGGTTTTAAAAAACATGAACTTTACAGTTTTAGAAAAAATTTTAGTTTATATT
>JAUWLK010000285.1 GCA_030613745.1 Flavobacteriaceae bacterium
ATAGACTTTGCACAATATCTCCAAGACCAAATTCACTTTCTCCTTTTGCAGTAACATCACTTTGAGAAATAACTGGAGCTATGGTTCTGCTAATCATATTCCAATTTTCACCAATTGAGATAGGAATAACCGGCTGAACATTTAAAGTGTATTTAAATCCTTCTAATGGTCCAGCATTAAAATCAAAATTATTTTGAAGAGGAACACTAATTAAACTTGCCACAGGGTTAGCCAATTGCTTTGCTAAATCCTCTGTTGACGCAGCTGCTTGTGTTTGAGCATTAAAATTAATTAAAAAGCAATGGCAAACATTGTTGTTATTAATCTGTTTTTCATGATTGGTTAAATTTTGGTCAATTTATTTTTTAGAATTATATAGCTTACAAATTTACTATTATATTTATTTTAAGGATTTAACATTTACTTATAAATTTGTTATTTAGTAGATTATATATACTTTTGATAATCTTTAAATAGATCAGCAAAAACATTCCCCATGAAAAAAATAGTATTTCTTTTACTTTTGTTTACAGGAATAATTTCTGCCCAAACCATTATTTTTGATGCTCCAAATAAATGGGTACTCCCAATAGGTCGTGATAGTGAAACTGTTGAAGTGCTTAAACATCCACTACGTATTGAATTGAAGAATAATCAACTTAATCTTTATTATCCGAATACAAATGAATTTTATTATGATGAACTGGCAACTCCTATTAATAAAGTTGTTGAAATTAATGAAGATGGTAGGACTTTCTTTTTACTGGAGTTTGATCACAATGAAATGACCTTTTATTTCAGGATTACAAAAGATAATGACCCTAATTACGGGATTATTTACGGAATAGAAATTCCGGAAATTGAAAACGGCCAGATCATAGCTTATCACACCTTTTATTAGTGAAACCAAATTTTGAGGAGTTTTAAAACGAAATCAAAATTGTAAGTTGAACTAATCCCTCTCTCGAAATCTATCGGGATTAGCGGGATCTGATACAATGCCTTGCCCACTACACTTTTCTCTAAAATATTTAGTCTTAACCACCTAAAAACCAACTTGCTTTATCACCTTTAAGGAGAACTTCTAAGAAATATTTCTGATTTAATTTACTTTGCTAAAAACAACCTCTTGTCAAAAGGAAATTTATAAAAATTTAAAATTTTGATTTTCTTAAAATCTCGATGATGTGGGTTTATTAAATAATTATAATCTCCTTTAACCACAGCTGAAGGTACTTTTAAAATACAATTTTCATTGGAATAAATAAAAATGTCTCCTAATTTTTGAGTTTTATAAGTATGTGGAAAATCATTCCAATTTTCAGGAAGGTTTTTTTCATCTAAAATTTCAATAGATATTGATTTTGGAATATTTATTTCTAACATTACAAAATCTTTAGGTAAAGTTATCAAACTAATATGTACTGATACCTCTGCCATAGCTAAGGCTCTACTACTGGCACAATAAATAATCTCAACCCCTTTTGAGTTCCAACGGTTACCCGATTTAGAAGCTCCAATGCCAGATAGTTCAGAAGCGTATTTATTTCGTGATAATCTATAAACGTGCATAGCAATTAAACAAAAATACCATGATCAATACGATTTAACTCTTCCATAACCATTTCTTTACCATAAGAATCTTTTAATAACTCTATAGGTTTCATAGAACCTAAAGCAATAGAAATTGTCGTTAACCAAGTATAAAAATTATCATTATTATCAAAAACTTCACCTCCAAAATTTGTGACCTCTGCCAGTTCAATAATTTTTTCGGAATGATTTGGTTTAAATACATGGTTTTTTTCATTTTTATATCGCTGTAACGATTTGGTAGAAATATTTAAAAAATCTGCCCATTCAATATCGGTAAAAGGGGCATTAATTTTAATCTTATTAAAAAAAGAATAAGAAATACCAATACGGATAGAGTGAACAATTAACATTTTGTTATTTAAAAAATCTTTATAAGTAATCGATTTTAAACTTGAACCAACCTTATACACATCTGCTACCTCTTTAACCAAAGTGTTAACTTCTTCTTTAAAATCATCATTATATTTTTTTTGAAAACTCATAACTAAGACATTTGTCTTCAAATTTACGACATTTATCTTGATCTTGCAAATATACGCACCACTTTATAAATCTAGTTTCAATTGTTCAGGAAGTAACCTAAATGATTTTCTATGATGTTCTGTTACGCCAAGATCTCTAATCGCTTGGCGATGTTCTTTAGTTGGATAACCTTTATTTTTTTTCCAATTATAACTAGAAAAATCTATATGAAGTTTTTCCATATATGCATCACGATAAGTTTTTGCCAAAACCGATGCTGCAGCAATACTCAAATATTTACCATCTCCTTTGACTATAGTCTGATGTGAGATATCTTTAAATTTTTTAAAGCGATTACCATCAACAATAATAAACTCAGGAGTTATTCTTAATTTCTCAATAGATTGATGCATAGCTAAAATAGAAGCATTTAATATATTTATTTTATCAATTTTTTCTTGATAAACAAAAGCCACCCCATAAGTTAAAGCTTCTTTTTCAATAATTGATTTTAATAATTGCCGTTGTTTTTCCGTTAATTGTTTAGAATCGTTTAATAATTCATGTTCAAAATCAGGAGGTAAAATTACAGCTGCAGCAACTACCGGGCCAGCCAAACAACCTCTTCCGGCTTCATCTGTACCTGCTTCAAATTTATACTTTGAAAAATTTAATTTTAACATAATTATTTCTGATATCAAAAATAGTAATACTCAATGTAATTCAATCAAAATTATATCATCAAAAATTTTACCTTTGTCAACATTAAAATATTTTCATGATTAAAAATTTAGTTTTTTTATTTTTTCTATTCTCTGTCTTTTCTGCTATTTCGCAAATTGATCAAAGACGACTAACAAATATTGATAATAGATTTGTTGAATATGAAGATGATACAATCCAACTAAACACTAAAGAAATTAAAGTTTTATTAAGTGGAAAAACTCATTATACAGATTACAAGGTTATTGATTACAAAAAAGACACAACAATTATTGATACTACCCTAAGTATTAAAAAATATTATAAATTCAATTACCTTAGAAAAGACAATTTAGAAGTTATGGCTTTTGCGAATCAAGGACAAACTTTTAATAATTTAGCCTATAGTTTTGATAATAATACATTGTATCCTAAAATAGGT
>JAUWLK010000075.1 GCA_030613745.1 Flavobacteriaceae bacterium
AAAATTGTCTATATTTGCAAACCCAAATGCGGGCGTGGTGAAATTGGTAGACACGCTAGATTTAGGATCTAGTGCCTCACGGTGTGAAGGTTCGAGTCCTTTCGCCCGCACAAATAAAACGACTTAAAATTCTGTAGAACAGCAGTTTTAGGTCTTTTTTTGTTGCGGATTCCCCTGTTATTAACCCTGTTTTAAATTCTAATAAACACAAACCCTTTCTTAAAACCATAGAATTCTCATATGACTAGACAATCTGGGCATGGAATCAATGGTGGACGGTTAGCCTAATCAAGTTTTAAAAAAATTATAGTGTCCTGGCAATGTGGCAGAAATGGAGTGAGTGAATATTAGAAAGCGTCAACTTGAAGAGATTGCTATTGCGAAAGCAATAGTAACCTATAAAGGCCATGTAAGAGGGTCAAAAGAGCCTAATAAAATGGTCCTAACTAAATATAGATATAGTTATTAAAGAATTGAAAAATGGGACTAGTTTAAGAAGAATTGCAAAATTAGAGGATGTCTAACTAGGTGCCGTTCAGAAGGTAAGAAATCTTCTCAAAGTTTCTACAGCTTCTAACATTGGATTAGAGCTATTTGGTATTCTATGCGTTATTTATGAATTAGTTTTTGGAACTATAGCTGAGGAGGTAATGGGTTTAATTTATTAAATCAAATTCAATTACTTTTTTTGGTCTGTTTTTTATTCTGCTCAAAAAAATATTGAATACTGCTCAAAACTATTAATAATGAGCAGAATTTTCATGAATTTTGAGCAGTATTTTAAGACCACAATTGTTCAAACTGCTCAAAAAGACATCGAATACTGCTCAAAACTATTAATAATGAGCAGTATTTTCATGAATTTTGAGCAGTATTTTCCTATATTTGTACACAATAAAGAAGTATCAGATAAATAAATTAAAAATATGCTAAACAAGAAACAATGGGCAATTATTGATTTTGTACGAACAAATCAGCCAGTAAATAGACCGACTATCTACAATGGCGTAAAAGTAAAAATGGGAGATAGCACCATAAGGCGGCTCTTGTTAGAAATGACCCCAGAATTAATAAAAACCACTGGTGAAGGGAAAGCAAGAACATATTCCATTTCTGATGCTTACGAATTGTTTGTTCCAGTCGACCTTGAAGCATATTACAATTTGCTTCCAGAGGAGCGTAATGCGAAGAAGTCTTTTAATCTTGACTTGATTCCCAAAGTGTTGAGTAAAGCCAAACTGTTCACCAAAGAAGAAATGGAACACTTAAATGCATTGCATGATAAGTATACTAAAAACATAGCTCCTCTATCCAAAAGCGAATATAAAAAGGAATTAGAAATCTTGGCAATAGATTTGTCATGGAAATCAGGTGAGATAGAAGGTAACACTTATACTTTACTTGAAACAGAAGTATTGTTAAAGTATCAGGAACTTGCTGAAGGTAAGAAGCAGGATGATGCTATAATGCTTCTTAACCATAAGGATGCTATAGATTTCATTATTGCTGAGCCAGATTATTTAAAACCATTGATAATTAGCCGAATTGAAGATATACATTCTCTTCTAATTAAAAATTTAGGCGTTGAAAGAAACATCCGAAATCGTGGAGTTGGAGTTGGTGCTACGGATTACAAACCATTAAGTATACACCAGCAAATCGTAGATGTCATGCAGCAAATGTGTGACTTAGTGAACGCCAGAGACAACGTATTTGAAAAAGCACTGTTGTTGTTAGTCTTAATGTCATACATTCAGGCATTTAGTGATGGTAATAAGCGTACTGCTCGCATTATAAGCAATGCCATTCTTATGGAATATAGCTATTGTCCATTGTCCTACAGAAGTGTAAAAGCTTCTGATTACAAAAAAGCGATGCTGCTCTTTTACGAGCAAAACAATCTTACTGAATTTAAAAAGATATTTATGAGTCAGTACGAATACGCTGTAAACAAGTACTTCAATTTGGAACCAGAAGTGACGGAGTAAAGAACATTAATTTTATTCTCTGATAATTATCATATTTACAGCATAATACAATTGTTAGGTTTGTATATATTCAATGTGATAAGAAATTTATATGTATCATTATATCTATTCCTATATAAGCATTCAACCTAAGATGACATATCTGAACAGAAATTGAATAATATGAAAAAAGGTGAAACTAATTACACAATTTTAGACAGAAAATTTTATACAACTTATTTTGTTGATATACAAGTGTTTATTTAGTTATGAAAGCGCCTGTTTTAGTTATTATAAATAATATAATTATGTAGTTTTATTTTTCTGAAAATTTATAAAGTTTTCCTTATTTTATTTCAATTTATTTAATTAAAAAGGAGGGATTAGTTATCTAACTTAAAACTATTTTCCTAATTAAGGAATATGCTTTAGTTATATGACCTTCAACAGATTTAATTGATACATTTAAGTATTCAGCAACCTCAATATTGGTTAGACCCTCTTTTTTACTCAATAAAAATATTTGTTTACATTTTGGCGGCAAATTATGAACAGCAATCATTACAGATTTAATCAATTTTTGAATTGAATCTTCGTCCTTTTCATCCGTTAAGTTATTCAAAGCTTCAATATACTTTTTCTCCAAAATCATAACAGATTGTCGTTTTCTATATTGATCAATAAATTCGTTATACACTAATTTGTATAAAAAATTTTTAATTGAAAAATTTTCTCTTAAATTTTTTCGACGCTCCCAAACTTTGATAAAAACGTTTTGTACAATATCTTCTGCCATAGCATGATCGTTCACTAAACTATTGGCATAAATACATAATTTATGATTGAAATAATTTACCAAAAATGAATAGGCCTTTTTATCACCATTTTTTAAATGACTAATTAGCTTATTATTATTATTATTATGAAAATTTTTCTCCATAAATTGAAGTTGTTACTAAAAGAATCAAAATTATTATTTAAATATTAAAAAAAAAAGTGAAAAATATAAGGGTTAATTAAAATGACTTCGTAATAAGTGTAGATTATGATTATTATGAAGTTACCTAAAATAGAAAAATTAATTATAAAATACGTTACTAATTCTATAACTGCTGCTGAATTAGATGAATTATCTATTTGGCTAAAAGAACCTGAGAATGAACAAGTATTTTATGAATATGTAAAAGTAAATTATGCGATTGATTATAATATGATTCAATTCGATATAAATAAAACAGAAAAGGTACTCCTTAAAAAAATTAGAGAGGACAGCAATGTGCTTTATAGAATACGTATTCGATCTGTATTTAAATATGTTGCAATATTCATAAGTATTATTGGAATCACATTTTTCTTTCAAAATGGAGATGATACAATTCAAGAATTAAAAATAAGCGATGAAGCTATTACAATTAAATTAGATAATGGCAATATTGAAGTAATAACAACTACTGGAGAAAAAAGAATTCTTGATAAAAAAGGAAGAATAGTTGGAATTCAAAAAGGAATCGAATTAAATTATCAAAATAAAAATAATTCACAAACACCTTTACCTTCTTTGTTTAGTAATAAAAAGGAAAAATTAGCTTACAATGAATTAACCGTTCCTTATGGGAAGAAGTTTCAAATCGTTCTTTCAGATGGTACTGAAGTTTTTTTGAATGCTGGCACATCATTCAAGTACCCTGTAAAATTTATTAACGGTACAAAAAGACAAGTATATTTATTAAGTGGAGAAGCTTATTTTGATGTAACTAAAGACACAAAT
This sequence comes from Flavobacteriaceae bacterium, assembly GCA_030613745.1. Taxonomy (GTDB): domain Bacteria; phylum Bacteroidota; class Bacteroidia; order Flavobacteriales; family Flavobacteriaceae; genus Lutimonas. The sequence continues at coordinate 3,736 of JAUWLK010000075.1, forward strand.
GATCCATTCATTGTAAATACTAATGAAATGTGTATTAGAGTTCTTGGAACAGAATTTAATGTTTCTTCTTATCCAGAGGATCCCACCATTAGTACAGTGTTAGTTGAAGGATATGTAAGTTTGTTTGGTAAGAATGAAGTCTATAATGATGATGAAACTTCACTTTTAAAATCTGGTCAAATGGCTAATTGGAATAAGTCAAATAAAGAAATTTCAATAAACATAGTAGATACTAGTATATACACAAGTTGGAAAAATGGTAAGCTTATTTTTAAAAATTTACAATTCAAAAATATTGTTAAAAAATTGGAAAGGCATTATAATGTATCCATAATAAATAATAACAAGAAACTTGGTGAACAATATTACAATGCTACTTTTGATATAGAGACCATTGAACAAGTTTTAAAATCTTTTAATAAAAGTTTTGAAATTATGTATACTATTGAGAATAATAAAATAATAATTAACTAAAACCAATTTAAACTATGACATAAAAACCTAAAAGCAAACTAACTACCCTCTATAAAAAAATTGGAAGATGGGTCAACACCTTCCAATAATAATAGAGTGAGTAAATTTATTAATCACTTAAAATAATCGCAAAAGTATGAAAAATCTTATTAAGAGTAGGAGTACACTTCTATTCGCTCTAAAATTTGACTTAAAAATGAAATTAACAACATTTTTACTGTTCATTGCACTATTTAATGTTCAAGCTAATAACTATGCTCAAAATACAAAGATTACTTTAGATCTTGAGAATGTTACTTTAGAAATAGTATTAAATGAAATAGAATCTTTAACAGAATTCAAATTTCTTTTTAATAGAAAAGATATCGATGTTAATAAAATTATTTCAGTTAAGGTAAAAAAAGAAAAAGTTAAAAATATTTTAGACGATTTGTTCTTAACTATGCCTGTATCTTATGAAGTACTAGATAAACAAATCATTTTAAAATCAGATAATAGAAAAAAAATAATTCCATTACCTGTCATAAAAGAGAAGGAACAACAAAAAGAAATTACAGGAACAGTTACTGATAATGATGGATTTCCTTTACCTGGTGCTGCTATTCTTGTAAAAGGAACCGATAATGGTACAACCACAGATTTTGATGGAAAATATAGCATAACTGTTTCAGAGAATGCTACAATATTGGTGGTATCGTTTATGGGTTTTGGAACTCAAGAAATTGAGATTAATGATCAAAATGTAATCAACATTAAATTACTATCAGAAACATCTTCTTTAGATGAAGTAATTGTTACTGGATATACTTCAGAGCGAAAGAGTGACCTTACAGGAGCTGTTGCTATTGTTAATCTTGATGAAGTTGTAACTCAGCCAGTAGCCGATGTAAATAGTATGTTACAAGGTAGAGTTGCCGGTGTTAATGTTATGAGTTCAGGTTCACCTGGAGATGTAACTACTCTTAGAATTAGAGGTTTTAGTACGATTAGAAATAATGACCCTCTGTACGTGATTGATGGTGTTCCTACAACTACCGGGTTAAGTTTGATTAATCCAAATGATATTGAGTCATTACAAGTATTAAAAGATGCATCATCCTCAAGTATTTATGGTTCAAGAGCAGCAAATGGTGTTGTTATTATTACAACTAAAAAAGGTAAAGCAGGTGAGCCTAAATTTTCTTTTGATATGTATTTAGGTAGTCAAAACGTTTCCAATTTACCAAGTATGTTAGATGCTCAAGAATATGGCGACGTATATTGGCAAGCTTATCAAAATGATGGTATTACTCCATCACATGCTATTTATGGAAATGGAGTTTCTCCTATAATACCTGCTTTTTTAGATGCAGAAAACACCATTCCTTCAGCTAATACCAAATGGGTTGAAGAAATTTTTAACCCTGCACTTATTCAATCTTATAATTTAAATTTCTCTCAAGGAAATGAAAAATCACATTCTTTGTTCTCTTTAAATTATTTTGATCAGGAAGGTATATTAAAATATACAAATTTTAATCGAATTACAGCTCGTCTTAATTCAGACTACAAATTATTTGATGATAAAGTTACTGTTGGAGAAAATTTAACTGTGGCCTTTTCGAATTCTGTAGGAACAAGTACAAATTCTTTGTTAGGAAATGTTGTTTACGATGCATTCCGTATGCCAAGTATCGCGCCAATATATGATATAAATGGAGAGTTTACAGGATATCCACCATCTGATGTGCAAAACCCTTTAGGGAACATATACCGTAACAAAGATAATGAGAGAAATAATGTAAAGATTTTTGGTAACTTATTTGCCGAAATTCAACTAATTGAAGACTTAAAATTCAAAACAAATTTTGGTGTTAATTACACTACTTTTAAAAGTGAAAATTTTAACCCTACTTATGTAGAACCTAATGCTCATAGAGCAATAAATGATTTATCTATTGTAAATGAGATAAAATTTGATTGGGTCTGGTCTAATACATTAAATTATACAAAAACATTCAATGATAAGCACAATTTGAATGTATTAGTAGGTTTAGAAAGTATTTCGAATGTATTTGAATATACAACTGCTTCAATACAAGATTTACCGACAAATGAACTTAATATTAGAGTATTAAATGCAGGAGATCAAGGCACACAAACTAACACAGGTGATAAAATAGAATTTACCTTGTTTTCTTATTTTGGGAAAATAAATTATAATTATGATAATAAATATTTATTTTCAGCTACTTTAAGAAGAGATGGAACTTCTAAATTGTTAGACAATCGTTGGGGTACTTTTCCTGCACTATCTGCAGGGTGGAGAATTTCAGAATAAGATTTCTTTAAAAAAGAAGGTGCATTATCTAATTTAAAATTAAGGCTAGGTTGGGGAAAAACAGGAAATCAAGATATACCTGCTTATCAAACTGTTTCAGGATTTAGTAGCAATCCTTATTATTCCAATTATGCAATTGATGGATCTCAAACAAGTACACAAACTGGATATACTTTATCAAGAATTGCAAATCCAGATTTGAAATGGGAGACAACAACACAATCAAATATTGGATTAGAATTCGGATTTTTGAATAATTCATTAAATATTACAGCAGATTATTTTATTAAAAATACAGAAGATTTATTATTATTTCAAACACTTGCGCCTGATGTGGGTATTACCAATAGAGGGCAATGGAATAATGTAGGTGAAATGGAAAACAAAGGTTTTGAGTTTGATATAAATTATCAAAGCGATCGTACTAAAGATTTCAATTTTAACATAGGTTTAAACTTTGCGATAATTGATAATAAATTACTTTCTTTAGGAGAGGGAATTGATTTTATTGAAACAGACCCAGCAGTTTTGCATAGTGTTAATTTTGATCAATCAACTTCTAGAACAGCAGTAGGACAGCCGATAGCTTCTTTTTATGGTCATGTGGTTGATGGAATATTTCAAACTGATGCAGATGCAGCATCCAGTATTCAACCCAATGCACAAGCAGGAGATTTTATTTTTAAAGATTTAAACGGAGATGGAGTAATTGATGCTGAAGATAGAACGTTTATAGGATCGCCACATGCTGATATTACCTATGGAATCAATTTGTCAGCAGTTTATAAAGCTTTTGACTTTACATTATTTTTCCAAGGTTCACAAGGTAATGATATATATGATTTATCCCGTTATTATAACGACTTTTTCAATTTAGCAAATTATAATAAACATGGACGAATTTTAAATGCATGGACACCTCAAAATACAAATACTGATTTAGCAAGAGTTTCATTAAATGATTTAAATAATAATATCCGTCCTTCATCTTATTATGTTCAAGACGGTTCTTATTTTCGATTAAAAACATTTCAAGTAGGATATTCATTTCCTGAAAGTATAGCCCAAAAAATAAAAGCATCTCGATTTAGAGTGTATTTTGAAGCTTATAATTTGTTTACTATTACTAATTATGATGGTTTAGATCCTGAAATCGGTTTACAGAGTTATACCTCTGATGATCGAAATTTGGATATTGGAGTAGATAGAGGTATATACCCTAGTTCACAGACATTTACTTTTGGGATTAATATTAATTTTTAACAACAATCAATTATGAAAAATATAATTTATATAGTATTTATTATAGGAATTTTTTTCACTTCTTGTAGTGATGAATTTTTAGAAAATGAACCCTATGGTGAACTTACTGAAGAGCAGGTTGGAGCGCCAGAAAATATTGAATCTTTAATAATTTCTGCTTATAGTATTTTAAATGGTCAGGGAAACGAAGCTAGTAATGCCTTTAATTCACCAGCATCTAATTGGAGTTTTGGTGATGTTCTTTCTGATGATGCATATAAAGGCGGAGGAGGAACTGGTGATCAAAATCAAATTCACCGAATGGAAATTTATGCAACCGATCCTCAAATAAGAGACGTTGAACAAAAATGGGCAGTACTTTATGAAGGAGTAAAACGAAGTAATACAGTTCTTAATGTTTTAAATAATTCAACCGAAATTAGTGAAACCTTAAAAACACAACGTATTGCAGAAATGCGTTTTTTAAGAGGTCATTTTTATTTTGAATTAAAAAAACTGTATAATCGAATTACATACATAGATGAGAATGGAAATTATTTGTCTAATACATTAATAACACCTGAACAAGTATGGGTTAAAATAGAAGATGATTTTAATGCAGCCTTTGATGTTCTTCCTAGTACGCAAGCAGACGCTGGACGTCCAACAAAATGGGCTGCCAAGGCATATTTAAGTAAAACATATTTATACCAAAAAAAATGGACTGAAGCTAGTCTTGCAGCCTCTGTTGTTATTGATGAAGGTGGGTATGTTTTAGAAACAAATTTCAATGAAGTATTTTTACCTGATAATGATAATGGTTCTGAAGTTGTTTTTTCTATTCAATATTCTATTAATGATGGTTCTCCAAGTAATTATAACGGCTCCATAGGTGATCGTTTAATGCCTCCAGGTGGACCAAGATACCCAGGTTATGGTTTTTTAAGACCTTCACAAAATTTAGTCAATTCTTTCAAAACAGATATTAATGGATTGCCATTATTGGATAATGTAGATATTACAGATACAAATACTGTAGATCCAAGATTGGATGTAACTGTTGGAAGACCAGGAATTCCTTACAAGGATTTAGAAATTGAATATAGTGATAGTTGGGCTAGAGATAAAGAAACTTATGGACCTTATGGACCTAAAAAAAGGGTAATGTCAGCAAATGATCCTCATTATTTAGCATCATGGCCTTATGTTACATCTTCAAATTACCTAATTATCCGTTATGCCGATGTATTACTTTGGAAGGCAGAAGCTTTAATTGAACTTGATGATTTACCGGGTGGTAGAATGTATATCAATATGGTACGAGATAGAGCTAAAACAGGAAACTATATTCAAAATTTGGATAACACTGCTGATGCAGCAAACTATCTGATAGAGACATATAATACTTTTGCTTCAAAAGATGAAGCTGTTACAGCTTTACGTGCAGAAAGACGTTTAGAAATGGCGCACGAAGGACAACGATTCTTCGATTTAGTTCGATGGGGTATTGCAGCTGAAGTGATAAATACATATCTCGTAAAGGAACAAATTGAAAGAGGTTATTTAGGTGGTGCAACATTTGTGTCAGGTAAACATGAATATATGCCGATTCCTCAAAGTCAAATTGATGGAGGAGGAACAGACGAAGCTGGTAATTCGTTGAGCACGCAAAATCCCGGGTATTAATACCAATAGATAATTGATAAAAGGGAAATGGTCAATAACTTTTATTGACAGATAATTAATTTTGAGTAATTTAAGCACATCAGAGAATTTATTTCTTCGATGTGCTTATTTTTTTAACTGAAAATTTATTATTACCCTTTTTTAGAAGCTTTTATTACATGATCACAAGCTCTTGCAGTTAAAGCCATATAAGTTAATGACGGATTTTGAGTTCCGGTGGAGGTCATACAGGCTCCGTCTGTTACATATACATTTTTACAGGCATGCAATTGATTCCATTTGTTTAACAAAGAAGTTTTAGGATCTTTACCCATTCTTACGCCACCCATTTCATGAATGTCTAGTCCGGGAGCTTGTTTAGAATCATGTGTCTTAATATTTGTAAATCCTGCTTTTTCATACATTTCGGTGAATTGTTCAAAGAAATCCTTTATCATTTTTTCATCATTATCATCATAATCCAAATCTATTTTTAATTGTGGAATTCCCCATTCATCTACCTTATTTTCATCCAAAGAAACTCTGCTTTCTTCCTTCGGAATTGTTTCACCCATCATATGAGAACCCACTTCCCAATTGCCAAACTTTGGATTCAAAAGTCCATCTTTTAATTCTTTCCCCAAACCATTTGTATCTAATACAAATTTACGTTTAGCAGTGAAGCCTGCAGCATAACCTCTTAAAAAATCCGTTTCCTGTTTGAATACATTTCTAAATCTTGGGACATAGGCTGTAGTTGGTTCTCTTCCAGTAGTATAATTATTAGGAAACCCATCATATTCAGCGCTTATTGTTGCTCTATAATTATGAAATGCTACATATTTACCTAATAAC
>JAUWLK010000310.1 GCA_030613745.1 Flavobacteriaceae bacterium
TTTATTAATGATACCATATCTGTTGGAATTGGAAATATTACAGCTGCTTTTTTTGAGCATAAAAACACACCTTTATATGCCTTTAATTTTGTAACAGATTCTACAAAAAACATCAATGATTATTATGATGAAAATGCCAAAACATTACGTAGAAAGTTCTTAAAAGCTCCTTTAAAATTTGGTCGAATATCTTCACGTTATAATTTAAACCGACGAATAAAATATTATGGTTTTAGGATTAAAGCTCATAAAGGAACTGATTTTGCTGCACCAATTGGCACGCCAATAATGAGTACGGCAAGTGGTACTGTAACTAAATCACGTTATAGAGGAGGAAATGGCAATTATGTAAAAATTAAACATAATTCTACATATTCAACCCAATATTTACATATGAAAAAAAGAAATGTAAAAGTAGGTGATTATGTTAAACAAGGAGATGTTATTGGGTGGATAGGTATGACAGGTAATACTGCCGGGCCACATGTTTGTTATCGTTTTTGGAAAAATGGGAAAGAAGTAGATCCTTTTAGGCAAAAATTACCATCAGCTGCACCAATTAAAGAAAGCTTAAAAGAAGATTATTTCATATTTATTGAACCACTAATAAAACAAATTGATAGTATTCCTTCAGCAATATTAGAAATAACTATAGCTGAAAAATAGTTTAAACGGACTTTGTTACTGTTAAGTTTAGTCAAAACCAAAAATTTTCTACAATATCTTTGAAGCCTGACCTGGCGGTAGGTTTGTAAATTTCTACAAAAAGATATGTTGATATAAGAATTTATTGGATGACTAATAACAACACTTTATATAATTCATCCGATGAATATTATGAACGATATTTTTCTTTTCTCATTCGAATGAGTTTTGAAATATTAATCTTTAAATTTGTACTCTAAATAAAGCAAACTAACTATTAAACGATTCTCATGCCATTAAAAAACATAAATCCAACCCGAACAGAATCTTGGAAAAAATTACAATTACATTTTGAGCAAATTAAAGATGTAACTATGAAATCCCTTTTTCAAAAAGACAATACAAGAAAAGAAAAATTTACTTTATCTTTTGATGAATTTACTCTTAATTATTCAAAAAACAGAATAACAGAAAAAACTTTAAGTCATTTACTCAATCTTGCATCTGAGACTGAGTTACAAGATGCCATTGAAAAATATTTTAATGGTGACAAGATAAATGAAACTGAAAACAGAGCTGTTTTACATACTGCTTTGCGCAATCAAAATAATAATGAGATTAAAGTTGATGGCTTTGATGTAATGCCTGAAATAAAGCAAACCTTACTAAAAATAAAATCTTTTAGTGAAGCTGTAATTAGCGGTTCATTTAAAGGGTATTCCAATAAAAAAATTACAGATATAGTCAATATTGGTATTGGTGGTTCTGATCTTGGTCCTAAAATGGTTGTTGAATCATTACAATTTTATAAAAACCATTTAAATACTCATTTTGTTTCAAATATAGATGGTGATCATGTTTCTGAAATACTAAAAAATCTTAATCCTGAAACAACCCTTTTTATTATTGTTTCAAAAACTTTTACAACGCAAGAAACTTTAACCAATGCCGAAACTATTAAAAAATGGTTTTTAAAATCAGCAACAAAAAACGATATCAAACACAATTTTGTGGCTGTTTCAACTAATTTATCCAAAGTAAAAGAATTTGGGGTTGCAGAAGAAAATATTTTTACTATGTGGAATTGGGTTGGTGGAAGATATTCGCTTTGGAGTGCAGTAGGTTTATCAATTAGTTTAGCTATTGGATTTAAAAATTTCAATGATTTCTTAAAAGGTGCTTTTGAGATGGATAATCACTTTAGAAAAACTCCTTTTGAAAAAAATATTCCAGTAGTATTAGCTTTATTGAGTATTTGGTATAATAATTTCTTTAATTCTGAATCGGAAGTTGTAATTCCTTATACGCAATACTTAGAAAAATTAGCTCCTTTTTTACAGCAATTATCTATGGAAAGTAATGGAAAATCTGTTGACAGAAATGGAAATAAAATAAATTACCAAACAGGCAATATAATTTGGGGAAATACCGGAACTAATGTGCAACACGCTTTTATGCAATTAGTACATCAAGGCACAAAATTAATTCCTGTTGATTTTATAGGCTTTAAACAATCTCTATATGGTAATGAAGATCACCATAAAAAACTAATGGCAAATTTTTATGCACAAGCCGAAGCGTTATATGCAGGTAAAACAGAAGAAGAAGTTCACTTAGATATGAAGTTTAAAGGCGATACCAATAAAATAAATCAATTACTCCCTTTTAAAGTTTTTGAGGGAAATAAACCTTCAAATACAATTTTAATTAAAAAATTAAGCCCTAAAAACTTAGGGGCTCTTATCGCTATTTATGAGCATAAAACTTTTGTTCAAGGTGTTATTTGGAACATCAATAGTTTTGATCAATTTGGTGTTGAATTAGGAAAAGAATTAGCAAATAAAATGATATCAACCATTAGTTAAAGAATTGTTAAAAAAAAATGGATAAATAACGTTAATTTAATGTAAGTTTTGGTAAACAAATGCTATTTTAGCCGGAAATTTATAATTCAAAATTAATGAAACATTTTACAAAATTAGGGTTGATTATGCTATTTATATTTGCATCATCAACTATTTATGCACAAACAATAGAGGGAACTAT
>JAUWLK010000326.1 GCA_030613745.1 Flavobacteriaceae bacterium
AGGAATTATTCTTCTATTTTCATTTGTAAATCGTTGATTCAACAATTCAATTCCTTTATTTAAAATGGTATATTTAACTTTCAAATCATGATCATCAAAAATTGTTCTCTTTTCAGGGATCAGTTTTGAATAACTCACATAATGTCTATATCCAGCCTTGTAAACATATGCCAAACTTTCTTTAAAATTAACACCATAATATTTAATATGGTGTGTATCTGTACCTATAGAAATAGGTATTCTAAGTTGGTGGGCTCTTTTTAAAATATTTTGGGTTGGATATACTCCTACTCCTTTAAAATCACCCGACATGTTTACATCTAAAGTGAGATTTCTGTCAGCAATTATTTCTAAAAGAGTTCGGAATTTATTCGCTAAATGATGAGAACTAGTTTCAAAATTTTGTAAAACTTCGGGGACTTCAATATTTAATTTTGGTAGATCAATATGACCAATTACTTGAATCATATCGCCAAAATATTCAATCATTTCAATTATTTCATTAAAATAACTATTCCAGTATGCTTCCAAACTACCACGTATTTTTAACAGTTCTTGAGCTTCCTCTTTAGATCCATCGTAAGGTAATCCTTCAGGTGCAAAATGCACTGAACCAATTACAAAATCGGCATCTTCGGCTTGAAATATTTTTGATCTGCTCCATTGCAAACCTAAATCAGCACCCATCCATTCTAATTCAACACCATATTTGATATTAATTTTACCAGCATATTTTTTACGAAGATTTGCTATTCTTTTCGGATAATTCAAGTAAGAACGGTTTCCTCTAATAAATTTTACATTAGTATTTTTTTCAGCAGAATACCTAAAATTTGTTAAACGTGGTGAGTGTATAATAAAAGTAATACTTGGATGTTTCGCTTCAATTGCTTTATCAACAATATCGTCAAGCTTATCTATACCGTGCTTTACATGATCTTGTTCAGTACCGGCATGAATGCCATGTGTTTCCCAAATAAAATCGTTAAATTTTTTCATCAAATCGTAAATTGAAAACTATGTGTTCATTAAAACACAAACATAATAATTGAAAATGTATTTTTGATAAATATTTTAAATTGATTTTAAGAATATATAAACAATCTCTTGCTATTAATTTAAACTTAATGAAAATACTTTATTTTCAATTCATATTTTATATTTTTTTTCATTAAAAATTCATTGGTACTTCAATAAATAATACCTCACTTTTTTGATTTGCAATTAAAGTAAAATTAGATATTTTATAAATTCCTACAGTATCTCTCTTTTCCAATTTTTTATCTTTTAAAGTAATTTCACCAGAAATCAACATCACATAAACTCCGTTATTATCAGATTTCAATTCATAAGTATAATCTTTGTTTTTACTGAGGTCAATTCTAGAAATCTTTGCATCCTGATGAATTTTTAGACTATTAACAATTTTATTATCATAAGAAGTAACTAAAATTTGTAATTTGTCTTTTCTTCCAGAAATATCAAATTTCATTTGATTATATGCCGGTTTTACTCCCATTTCATTCGGGATGATCCATATTTGGAATAAATTGATGAAATCAGTAGCTGAGTTATTTCTTTCAGAATGCATCACACCAGTTCCTGCTGACATTACCTGAACTTCACCTGTTTCTAAAGAAATCCATTTTTCACTCATAGAGTCTTTGTGTTTTAAAGCTCCTTGTAATGGAATTGTAATTATTTCCATATTATTATGAGGATGTTCACCAAATCCCATTCCTCCTTGTATCACATCATCATTTAGCACTCTTAAAGCTCCAAAATTTTCTTTTTCCGGGTTATAATAATTCGCAAAACTAAATGAATAATTAGCATGTAACCAATCATAATTTGCATATCCTCTATCTGCTGCTTTGTATTCTATAATTTTCATAATTTCATTTTTTTTAAATTGGATTTCTACCTTTTTTTAGATGAAAGGGTACTACAAATCCAATATCTCTCACAATTTATTAAGAAGATACATTTTTCCTTTTTTTCTGCTTACTGCTTAACTATCTAATTTTATCTAATAGCTTATTTAAGATTTTAGCTTCATCTTCAGTAATTGAATTCATATGAGTTTCGAATTCACCTATATTAATTTTATCTAAAAGCTTTAAACCCTTATCGGATATTTTAACATAAACAACTCTTCTGTCGTTTTCACATCGAGTTCGTTCGATTAATTTTTTAATAC
>JAUWLK010000279.1 GCA_030613745.1 Flavobacteriaceae bacterium
TAACAATCAGATAACCACTAAAACTTAAAAAAATTGTATTGATGGTCATTTTTTTTAAAAAAATTAATCAAACATTTAAAAATAAATTACTTAATTTTACATTAATCTAACCTTTAAAAATATTATTTTATGAAAACATTAAGTATAAAAAAATCACATGTGCTTTTATTTATTTTAAGTTTAGCATTATCATATACAATGAATGCACAAATTGGAGGCTGGAAAGCTGATTTGGTAAAAGATTCAAATAAAGCTTTAAGTACAATGATTGAAAAATCTTCTAAGCTTCAGTCATTTAAAGATAAATCTTATGGCTATGCAGTTTTTCCAAAAATAACCAAAGCAGGTCTAGGAATTGGTGGAGCTGCCGGTCAAGGTATTGTATTTAAAAGTCATGCAGTTATAGGTTCTTCAAAATTAAAACAAGCATCTATAGGATTACAAGCAGGTGGGCAACAATACATTGAGGTTATTTTCTTTGAAAATAAAAAAGCTTTCGAGCACTTTACCAATGGAAAATTAAAATTTGATGCACAAGCAACTGCAGTAGCTATTAAAACAGGCGTTGCAATTGATGTAGCATATAAAGATGGTGTTGCAGTTTTTACCCAAGCAATTGGTGGTTTAATGTTTGAAGCTTCTCTTGGAGGTCAGCATTTTACATATAAAGCAAAATAGTAAATAATACAGATTAAAACACTGTTAATAAGGTTATTTAAAATTTAAATAGCCTTATTTTTTTGTAAAATATTTTCAACAACAGAAATTAATACATAAAAAATAATAATTAAAGGAATAGCTACAGTTTGTAATAAAATTAACAAAACTATTGATGAGATCAAAAATATGTATTTAACTGTATTCTTACTCCAAGAATAATTTTTAAATTTTAATGAAAATAGTGGTATTTCTGCATTTAACAAATAGCTGCCTATTATTGTAATTACTATTAAAATATACTTGTTATGAATTAAATCAATAAAAAATTGATTGTCTGAATAATTTAAAATTAGAGGAAGTGAAAGAATAAACAAGGACAATGCAGGTGTTGGCAAACCTATAAATGAATCCGATTGTCTTTCGTCAATATTAAAATTCGCTAATCTATAAGCGGCAGCTAACGGAATTATTAATCCAATAAATGGTAAAAAATAAAAATAGGTTTCACTATAATCTTGCCAAGATCCAACTTCGCAAGACAATTGCATAAAATATTGTTGTTTTGTTGCAAATAATATCAACTGAAACATAACTATTCCAGGTGCAACTCCTGAAGTCACTAAGTCAGCAAGTGAGTCCAATTGTTTTCCAAACTCACCTTGGACATTAAATTTTCTAGCAAAGAAACCATCAAAAAAGTCAAAAAATATTCCTAAAAAAACAAAAAAAGCAGCTTCTACTAATTTATCGGAAGCTGCCATTAATACTGCTATTGTTCCTGATAGCAAATTAAGTAAAGTAAATATATTTGGTATTTGCTTTTTTATCATTATATTTCTTTTTAATTATTGTAAAAATAATAAAATAATACCAATATGAATTTTTAATTATTGTGTTAATAAATATTTAAATTGCTATTTTATATTTTCCGCTTAATTATTACTTTAGCATCGCTACTTAATCTAAATAATTTAATGGCAAAAGAAACTACATATACTGAAGATAATATCCGTTCGCTGGATTGGAAGGAGCATATCAGAATGCGCCCCGGAATGTATATTGGAAAACTTGGTGATGGCTCATCTCCTGATGATGGAATCTATATTTTAATCAAAGAAGTTCTTGATAACTCTATTGATGAATATGTTATGGGAGCCGGTAAAACAATTGATATTTCTGTAAAAAATGATCAAGTTACTATTCGAGATTATGGCAGAGGTATTCCTTTAGGAAAAGTTGTTGATGTGGTTTCAAAAATGAATACAGGTGGTAAATACGATTCAAAAGCTTTTAAAAAATCTGTCGGTTTAAATGGTGTTGGAACAAAAGCTGTAAATGCATTATCTTCTTATTTTAAAGTGCAATCTATTAGAGATAATAAATCTAAAATTGCCGAATTTGAACAAGGAAATTTAATAAATGATCCTCCTACTGAAAATTTAAGCTCAAGAAAAGGAACAAAAGTTTCGTTTATTCCAGATACAGAGATTTTTTCTCACTATAAATTCAGAAATGAATATATAGTAAAAATGATTAAAAATTATGTGTATTTAAATACAGGATTAACCATTCTTTTTAACGGAGAAAAATACAAATCTGAAAATGGATTAAAAGATTTATTGGAAGAAAATATTGCCGAAGAATCAAAACTTTTTCCTATAATTCACTTATTAGAAGATGATATTGAAATTGCTTTAACTTACAGTAAATCACAGTATAGTGAAGAGTTTCACTCTTTTGTAAATGGGCAACACACAACCCAAGGCGGAACACACCAGAATGCTTATAGAGAAGCAATTGTAAAAACAATTCGTGATTTTTTCGGTAAGAATTACGATGCTTCTGATATTCGCAAGTCTATTGTCACGGCTATAAGTATAAAAGTGATGGAACCTATTTTTGAAAGTCAAACAAAAACAAAATTAGGTTCTACAGAAATGGGAGGCGATTTACCTACCGTAAGAACTTTTATCAATGATTTTGTAAAACGTCGCCTTGATAATTATTTACATCGTAACCCTGAAACTAGCGAAAAAATACAACGCAGAATTTTACAAGCAGAAAAAGAACGTAAAGATTTATCTGGTATAAGAAAATTAGCTCGAGAAAGGGCTAAAAAGGCTAGTTTACACAACAAAAAATTACGCGATTGTCGTATCCATTTAAACGAAATGAAAAAAGACAATCGTTTAGACAGTTCTTTATTTATAACAGAGGGTGATTCGGCTAGTGGTTCAATTACAAAATCAAGAAATGTAAATACACAAGCAGTTTTTAGTTTAAAAGGTAAGCCATTGAATTCATACGGATTAAGTAAAAAAATTGTATATGAAAATGAAGAATTTAACCTTCTTCAAGCAGCCTTAAATATTGAAGATGGTATTGAGAATTTACGTTATAATAATATTGTTATTGCAACTGATGCAGATGTTGATGGTATGCACATACGATTATTATTAATTACATTTTTCTTGCAATTTTTTCCGGAAGTAATAAAAGAAGGTCATTTATATATTTTAGAAACTCCCCTATTTAGAGTTAGAGATAAAAAAGTTACTTTTTACTGTTATTCTGAAAATGAAAAAAAAGTAGCAATAAAAAAACTAAAAGGTAAACCGGAAATTACTCGTTTTAAAGGCTTA
>JAUWLK010000263.1 GCA_030613745.1 Flavobacteriaceae bacterium
TTTAGAAACTAAAAAGAAGAATTCCATAGTAATTTCAAAGGCTTTAGCAAAAGAACTCAAGGTAAAATTAAAATCAAAAATTGTTCTCACTTTTCAAGATTATATTGATGAAATTACAGGCGCTGCTTTTAAGGTGGTTGGTCTTTTTAAGACGGATAATAGTACTTGGGATAAAATGCATGTTTTTGTAAAAGATGCTGATTTGCGAAAAGTTTTAGAACTTCCAGAAGATCAATCGCATGAAATAGATATTTTGTTGGATGATTTTGAACAAGCTTCAATTTTTTCAGATCAACTGCAGATAAAGTATCCGGATGTTTTAATTGAAGATTGGTCTAAACTTCAACCATATATAAGTTTTTTAACAGATTATATGGATATTATGATGGGTGTTTTTATGATCATCATTCTAAGTGCTCTTGGTTTTGGAATTGTAAATACCATGTTGATGGTAATTTTAGAACGTACCAAAGAACTTGGAATGCTAATGGCAATTGGTATGACTAGAAAGAGAGTATTTATAATGATTATGTTTGAAACTATTTTTTTAGCTCTTGTAGGAGCTCTTGTAGGAGAAATATTAAGTATGTTTTTGATAAAATATTTTGGTAAAGCGGGAATTGATCTTTCCTCAATGGCAGAAGGATTGGAATCTGTAGGCTATAGCGCAATAACTTATCCTGATCTTGAACTTTATAGGTATTTACAAATTACAATAATGGTATTGATCACGGGAATTTTAGCATCGGTTTATCCAGCTATTAAAGCACTCAAACTAAATCCTGCAGAAGCTTTAAGAACAGTTTAAATAATAAGATACACGAAGAAACAACATTTAAAATGAGCGTAATAAAAATTAATAATCTCACTAAAACTTATCATGAAACAGAGGTTCCTGTTCATGCAGTAAACGGAATAAATTTAAACATTGAAAAAGGTGAATTTACGGCAATTGTTGGCCCTTCAGGCTGTGGCAAAACTACGCTAATGAATATGATTGGAGGTTTGGATAAGCCAACTTCGGGTTATGTGGAGGTTAACGAAAAAGATATTTCTCAATTATCTTCAAGTAAATTGATAGATTTTAGGTTGAGAAATATTGGTTTTGTTTTTCAAGCCTATAACCTTATTCCTGTGCTAACAGCAAAAGAGAATGTTGAGTTTATTATGCAGCTCCAAAATTGGGATAGAAAAGAAATGAATGAGCGTACAATTACTCTTTTAGAATCAGTTGGACTTGGGAAAAAGTTAAATAGACGTCCAAATCAAATGTCTGGTGGAGAACAACAACGAGTGGCAGTAGCAAGAGCATTGGCATCTAAACCTCAATTTGTATTAGCAGATGAACCAACAGCAAATCTTGATTCTCATGCAACATCGCAGTTACTTGATATTATGAAAAAATTGAATGAAGACGAAAATATTACGTTTATATTTTCAACTCACGATCAAAGAGTTATAGATAAAGCAAGAAGAGTTATTACTTTGGAAGATGGTAAAGTGGTTTCTGATGAAGTTAAAAATAGATAAAACTATTCCCCCTCTTGAGAGGGGTTAGGGGTGTGTTTTAGAACGTTGTTTGTGGAATCTAATTTAAAATACTAATTCATGTTAAAAAACATTCATATAATTCTGATTTTCATTCTTTTTTCAACTACTATCTATTCTCAAGAATCTTGGATGTTAAAAGGTTATGTAAAAGGAATGACAGCTATGCAAACTATTGAAGATGGTGATATAGTTATAGAAAATACACTTCATAACCGTTTTGATATGAATTGGTATATCAATGATAATTTAACATTTACAGCAGGATTGCGGAACAGAATTATTGCTGGTAATAATGTATCTCTAATTCCAAATTATAGTGATTATATTGGTCGGGATGCCGGTTATTTTGATTTGTCATGGGTATGGGCAGATGAAGAATCATGGATAGGTATATCACAATTGGATAGATTGACAATTGATTATACAGTAGGTAATTTTCAAATTACTGTTGGACGTCAAAGAATAAATTGGGGACAAACTTTTGTTTGGAATCCTAATGATCTATTTAACACCTATTCTTATTTCGATTTTGATTATGAAGAAAAACCGGGAAGTGATGCAATAAGGATGCAATATTATATTGGAGAATCAAGTAAAATTGAATTGTCAACTTCTTTAAACAGCAATAAAGAAATAACATCTTTATTTTTATATCGATTTAATACACATGGTTTTGATATTCAGTTTTTGGGAGGCGTATTTACAGAAAGTGATTATGTTTTTGGTGGTGGATGGTCAGGTAGTATTGCCGGAGGTGGTTTTAGTGGTGAATTTACTTACTATCACCCAATGAAAAATAATTCAGATACCAATGCAGCAGTTACAGCAACTTTACATTATGATTATACATTTAATAACTCACTAAATTTACAATTTGAATCTCTTTACAATGGTTTTGGAGCTGATGAGTTTTCTAGTGGTTTAGGAGAAGTACTGTTTATGGATTTAAGCCCGAAAAATCTATTTCCAACCAAATTGGCTTTTTTTGGTAGCGGCGCATATAATTTAAGCCCCTTGATAACAGTTATGTTGGCTGGAATGTATGGACCAGAAGGTAGTTTTTTGTATATGGGTCCAACACTAACTTATTCCATGTCAAATACTATGGAGTTGGCAGCCATTGGGCAATATTATACTATGGATAAAGTGGAAAATTCACTGGCAAATAGTGGTAGTGCATTATTTGTAAGATTAAAATGGGCTTTTTAAAGGTCAATTAAAAGATACAATTACATACATAATGATATGTTTATAAGAATGTAAGCATTATAAAAATGTATATTTGTATGTATATAATGAGTTGTAGCCAATTTAATAGGATGCTTCTGAATAAATAATAACACTATGAAATACACAAAAATCGTTCTTATAACCTCCATATTTTATTTATTTTTTATCAATAACCATCTCCACGGTCAAAGTAAGAGTAAAGAAGAATTAGGAAATTCATTAATAGAAAGTATTTTAAGTAAAAATATAGACAGTTTTAAAGTTTTATTATTACCTAAGAAAGTAGCCTTGAAATTACTTGAAAATAATGCCCCAGAAAATATCAATAAAGAAGAACGAGATTCTTTAATGAAACAATCCGAAGCTACATATGATAATATATTTATCTCTCAATACGAAAACAACTTTTGGGAAATTGTAAAACTGACTGAAACCAATAAAATAGACTGGAACAATTTAAAATTTGAGATTTTATATAAATATTCATCAAAAGAACCCGAATACAATCCCTTTTTAATTCATACAAGATTGATCAACTCAGGTTATAATCACTTTTATTTCAGTGCCGTTAGATATAAAGGAAAGTGGTTTTTGGAAGACAAAATGGAAATCACAAAGGATGAAAAATATGCCCCGAATGATTGAATTGATAAAATGAAAAATTAATAAACTGGCTACAATAAATAGCCTTCATACGGCTTGTAAAGCCGAGTATGAAGCAGATGTTGAACTAAATTCTGGGTAGTTTATCACAAATTTCATTTATGGGTTTTCAATAGCATTTTTTAGGAGGTAGTATTCCCCCTGTTGGGGAAGATT
>JAUWLK010000077.1 GCA_030613745.1 Flavobacteriaceae bacterium
GAATTACCTGAAAAACTAAATTTATTCGGTAAAAAACCATGGGAGGTAGCGCATTTAGATACTTTAGATATGTGGAAATTTGGAGATTATAAACATTATACCTCCTTGAATTTACTCACTAATATATTAGGAATTGCTTCACCCAAAGATGATATTGATGGTAGTCAAGTAGCGAAAGTATTTTATAAAGACAATGATTTAAAAAGAATAGCAAAATATTGTGAAAATGATACGCTTGCTGTAGCACAAGTTTTGTTGCGATTTTATAATTTAGAATTACTAAAAGAAAAACAGATTATAAGAGTAGATAATTAAAATATTTTCAAGAAGAGAGAGGCACGAAAGAAATGGTGATCTATAGGAATATATTAATTACTCTAAGCTCAATTTATAAGTTCTATGGCATGTAATACAATTATTAGTTAATTCAGACAATTGATTAATAGTTGTTGCAGCTTTAAAATTAACTTTTGCACTATCAGCAATTGCCTGGAAAATATGATGTCCTTTAAATCCCATTTGTTTACAGCCTAAAGGCGATAGTTTTAATAATCTTATCGGTGTTGCTTCCAAAGAAATTTGCCCTTGTCTTGTTGCAGCTTTTACAATTTTATCTGGATTGTTTTCTGCTAAACCTTGTTGAATTTCATTAATAACTTCTAAATAATCCCTCATTTCATTCAATACTAATTTATGCAGATCGGATTCATATTTTACAACAATCCGATTATCATCAGGTAATTTAACCATTTCTGTACCTGTAAATAGTAAAATATAAATAAGAACAAATATGATCGCAACAAAAAT
This sequence comes from Flavobacteriaceae bacterium, assembly GCA_030613745.1. Lineage (GTDB taxonomy): Bacteria > Bacteroidota > Bacteroidia > Flavobacteriales > Flavobacteriaceae > Lutimonas. The sequence goes on from JAUWLK010000077.1 coordinate 808, forward strand.
AATGTTGCTGATGAACAGGAGTTTTTTCGTAAACATTTTAAATAAATTAAAAATATCGTGCAAATATAATATTATTTATAATTATTCTAAATAATATTTTAATCTCTTTTTAAGAGATAGAAAACTTATCAAGGTTAAATCAAAAAGTTGATTTTTTCTTCTATCTCCATTAACCCAAAAAAACCATATCCAAAGAAATGGTTGAAATTTCTGATAATTATTAAAAATAGAGCCCAAGTAATATTACTATTCCATTTTCATAGATAACTCCAACCAACGCTCTTCTTTTTGTTCTAAATCAGTAATGATTTCTTGTAGCTTTACAGATGTTTCATTGATTTTATCAGCTTCAATTTCATCATTATGAAACCCACTTTCTATTATTACTTTTTTCTTTTCTAGAATGGCAATTTCTTTTTCCAGTTTACTAAATTCACGCTTTTCTGTATAAGATAATTGACCTTTTAACGGTTCTGTTTTTCGGGAATCTTCTTTTTTTACTATTTTTTTAATTGAGGAAGGATTTGAATCTTCATATATTCTATAATCAGAATAATTTCCAGGAAAACCACTTATTTTCCCATCACCTTCAAAAATAAATAAATGATCAACAATTTTATCCATAAAATATCTGTCATGAGAAATCACTAACAAATTTCCGGGAAAGTCTAATAAGAAATCTTCAAGCACATTTAAAGTAAGAATATCAAGATCATTAGTAGGTTCATCTAAAAGTATAAAATTTGGATTTTGAATTAAAACTGTACATAAAAATAATCGTTTTAATTCTCCACCAGAAAGTTTTTCAACAAAATCGTATTGTTTTTTACGACTAAATAAAAAGCGTTCTAAAAGTTGTCCGGCACTAATTTTTCTTCCTTTTGTCAAAGGAATATATTCACCAAATTCTTTAATAACTTCAATTACTTTTTGCCCTTTATTTATTTGAATACCACTTTGTGTGTAATACCCAAATTTTACAGTTTCACCTATAACAACTTTGCCAGAATCTACAGGAATATTACCAGTTAAAACGTTTAAAAAAGTAGATTTTCCAGTTCCGTTTTTACCTATAATTCCAATACGTTCTCCTCGTTTGAAAACATAGTCAAATTTGTCAAACAAACTTTTTTCATCAAAAGATTTTGAAATATGATGAAGCTCAACAATTTTACTTCCCAACCGCTCCATATTAATTTCTAATTGTATTTTATGGTCTAGTCTGCGTTGGTGTGCTTTTTCTTTGATAGTATAAAAATCATCAATACGTGATTTTGATTTAGTGGTTCGGGCTTTTGGTTGTCGGCGCATCCAATCTAATTCTTTTTTAAATAAATTTTTTGCCTTTTCAACCGTCGTTTGTTCTATAGCTATACGTTCTTCTTTTTTTTGAAGAAAGTAAGAATAATTTCCTTTATAACGATACAATTTTCCGTTATCAAGCTCAACAATTTCATTGCAAACTCTTTCTAAAAAATAACGATCATGAGTAACCATAAAAAGGGTTATTTTTTCTTTTTGTAAATAATTTTCTAACCATTCAATCATTTCTAAATCCAAATGATTTGTAGGCTCATCTAAAATCAATAAATCAGGTTTATTGATTAAAATTATAGCTAATGACAATCGTTTTTTTTGTCCACCAGAAAGTGTAGATACTTTTTTGTTTAAATCGTTTAATTTAAGTTTAAAAAGTATTTGTTTGTATTGTGTTTCAAAATCCCAAGCATTATGATGTTCCATTAGCTCAAAAGCTTTTTGGTAGGCATCACTATCATCAGGGTTTTTTAAAGCAGTTTCATATTGTTCAATTATGTGTAAAATTTCATTATCAGAATTAAAAATAGTTTGCTCAATAGTTAAACTATCATCAAGCATTTCTTTTTGCGATAAATAAGCAACTTTTAAACCTTTTCGGAAAATAATTTGACCGGTGTCAGGAACATCTACACCGGCAATAATATTTAGAAGCGTAGTTTTACCCGAACCATTAATAGCTATGAAGGCAATTTTTTGATCTTTATTGATACCAAAAGAGATATCTTCAAATAATACTCTTTCACCATAAGATTTTGATATATTTTCAACCGATAAATAATTCACAAGATTCGTTTTTTGCAAAGTAAATTAAAAATTAATAAAACTAAAGGATATTGAAGTTAGATCTTAAAAAAGAAAAAGGTCGTTAGATTAAACCTAACGACCTTTTGTTTTTATTTTAAAAGTACTATCCTTTAAATTCAAATTCAAATTCTTTTTGGTATTTATCCCATTGTTCTTGACTAGTTATTTCTTTATGCCCATTGTTTAAAAACAATTTTAAGTATAATTCTAGTTGTGCGGGAGTTTTATAACCAGGTAAAGGTACTAAAGTATCACCGTTTTCATCAAAAAACACTATTGTAGGATAAGCATTGATTTGTAAAGCCCCTGCAAGTTGATGTTGCGCATTTCTTCCGGATTGACCTGGAATAAAATTCGGATTCTTAAAAATTTGCCCTTTATATTCAATTTCCTGATTTCCTTCAGCATTAAATTTTACAGCATAATAATTTTCATTTACATATTTTACAACGTCAGGATTTTGAAAAGTGTTCTTATCTAACATTTTACATGGCCCACACCAATCTGTATAGGCATCCATCATAATTTTTTTTGGATTTTTAGCTTGTGCTTCAATTGCCTCATCCATAGTCATCCAATTGATTTCTTGTGCTTTTAATGTTACTGTAGTTAGAACTACTACCAAAAATATAAGTATCTTTTTCATTATTAAATGTTATTTATTTTCACTTCGTTGCAAATAAAGCGCCAAAATTACAAAAAGAACGTTTATTTTATGTTAAAAGTATTTTTGTGTAACTATTATTGCTTTTCTTCCAGTTTTAATCAAAAAGAATTCCTCGAGGCTTGCCTCGAGGTAACCACTGAAATGTCATCCCCGAAAAGGGGATCTAAATAATAAATTTCGGTTTTTGGCATTCCTGTTAAAGCATGTGCTCAACTTGATTGAGTATGAAACCAGCGAAATACTCCTATGGCTTGCCTCGGAGATAGTTGGTTTCAAGAAATTTTTATTAATTAGTTTTTCTCTACTTATCAATACCGTGCATCATTCTTTTTATTGGTTTATTTAAGCTTAAAATAATTAAACCTGCTACAAAAGGAATAATGGTAAATATTAAAAAGAAATAAGACCAACCATCAGTTTCTAATATTGATTCTGAATATTCTGCAAAAACCGATGATATTTTTCCTGCCATCCCTATAAACACATACCAAATTCCAAAAATAAATGCTAACATCCTTGCTGGAGCTAATTTACTTACATAAGATAACCCTACTGGTGATACAGATAATTCTCCCATAGTATGCAACAAATAAGCCAATACCAACCACATCATACTAATTGACGCTGATTCTGCTCCATTTGGAATACTGCTTGAACCCATAGCCAACACACCAAAACCGGCTGCCAATAAAGTAAGCCCAATAAAGAATTTTTGTGGTCCTGAAAAAGTAAATTTCTTCCAAAACTTAGAATATAATGGAGCCAAAATAACAATAAAGAACGGATTTAATATTTGAAACCAAGAAGTATCAATAACCACAGAGCCAGTAAACATATTTCCAATACCATTATCTGAAAACCCACTAAACACTTCGGTTAAATTTGCTGTTTTTATACCTAAAAGTTTATTTAGAACTCTTATTATCACTAAATACCATATTATCAAAAAACTTATAGAAGTGAAAATAATAGTTAGTGGATTTGTTTTCCAAATAGCTTTAAATAATTTATAAATAAAGCCTGTTAGAATAATCATAGGTGTAAATGATAAAATAAGATCTACTATCTTATAGATTAAACCCCAACTACCCTCTAACATTCTACTGGTATAGTCTTTAGCAAAAACAGTTAATGTTGTACCTGCTTGCTCAAAACTTGCCCAGAAAAAGATTACAAAAAAGGCTATTAAAAAAATAACAATCAGGCGGTCTCTCTCTACTTTTTCAAATCTAACTAATCTTGACAAGCCTAATTTTATAAATACGATTAAGGAAATAACAAAGAATACCTGTGACATATCTATTGAAATACTTCCTATAGAGAATAGGTTTTCAGGTAAAAAATGTGTCCCTCTTGTAATGGCAGAATAAACACCATCAACAATCCAAGTTACTACAAAAAATCCACCTATTGCTGCCATTGTTAAATCAGCTTTGGTAAAGGGAACGTTTTTAGTATTATCGTCTTCAGGCACTTCTTCAATTATTTTATTTTTAACTTCTGTAGCTTCTTTTCCGAAAAGATTACGGGCAAAATAAAACTGCAACAAACCAAAGAACATAAAGATACCTGCTAAACCAAAACCATAGGTCCAACTAAAGGTTTCTCCAATCCAACCTACTAATAATGTTCCAATAAAAGCTCCAGAATTTACGCCCATATAGAATATGGTATATGCTCCATCTTTTTTATCACTCTCTGGTGGATACATCTTACCCACAATCGATGACATATTGGGTTTAAATAAACCAGTACCCAATACAATTAGAAATAAACCAATATAAAAAATAAACTTTAAGTCTATTCCCATTTGTATATCAGAAAGTGCCATAGCTCCATGACCCATAGTAATTATAGAGGCACCAACCAATACTGTTTTTACATGTCCCCATTTATTATCAGCTAACCAACCTCCAAGAAGCGGTAATAAATACACCAACATAACATACCACCCAAATAACACATAGGCTTCTTTTCTTGTCCATCCCCAACCTTTATCATCTATTTTTGCTATTAAAAAAAGGATTAATAGGGCACGCATTCCGTAATAGGAAAAACGTTCCCACATTTCGGTAAAAAATAACACAAACAATCCGACTGGATGACCTAATATTTGTTGTTGGCTACTTTCTTGTGCGTAATCTGACATAATATTGTTTTATGAGTTAATACTTTTTTATTTAACTAATTTTCTATTTTTTGATCAAAAATAACATATTCATCATCTTCTGCTCCATGTGTAAGTTCGTGTAATTTTTTACGGAATAACATCACTAGTAATCCGAATAAGATACAAAAGACAGCAATTCCTGTAAAGATTGTAAATTCACCATACTGAGAAGCAGATTCACCTAGTAATCCTGCCAGTTTATTTCCAAAACCCGTCATGGCAAAATAAACGCCCATCATAATAGAAGCATATTTTACAGGTGCCAGCTTTGTAATAAATGACAAAGCAACGGGAGATAAACTTAATTCACCAATTGTATGAAACAGATAGGCTAAAATCAACCAATACATAGCTGAAGAACCCTCTCTTTCAAATTGTATTGAGGCTGCAGACATGAATAAAAACCCAGTGCCCATTATAATTAAACCAAATAGCATTTTAAAGATCGAAGAAGCATTCTTACCTTTTAATTTTCGGTTTGCCCAGATTCTTGCAACAGTTGTTCCAATAATTATAATAAAGAATGCTGCTAAAGACTGGAACCATGATGCTGGTACTTCCAAACCTAGAAAGTTGAGATCTGTTTTTTCAAGTGCATATAAATTTAGTAAACCTCCAGCTTGTTCGTAGGCTCCCCAAAAAACAATAACCAACAAAAAAGAAATCAATAAAACAACAATCCGGTCTTTTTCAGTTTTGGTAAGTGGTTTTTGTATTATCTTTTTATCATTTTCCGATTTTAAATCTCCAATAAAATTTCCAACTTCTTTTAAATAAGGTTGACCAAATAAATAAACTAACATACCTAAAGCCATTCCTATTCCTGCCAATCCAAAACCATAATGCCAACCTATCCTTTCACCAATATAACCTACAATTATTGCAGCAAGAAAAGCACCAATATTAATCCCTATATAGAAAATGGTAAAGCCCTTATCTCTTCGGATATCTCCTTTTTGATAGAGACCGCCAACCATTGTTGAAATATTTGGTTTTAACATTCCAACACCAAGTACGATCAATATGAGCCCTAAGTAAAAGGCCCACTGATTTTGAAAAGCCAGAATTGTATGCCCTGCTATTAGCAAAACCCCACCATACATTACAGCCTTTTTTTGTCCTAAAATTTTATCGGCAATATAGCCTCCTGGAATTGACATTAAATACACCAACATGGTGTACCATCCATATAATTTCAGAGCTTCTGTATTCGTCCATCCCAGCCCACTATTTTTTGCTGTTGTTTCAGTTACCAGATATAATACCAAAATAGCTCGCATTCCATAATAGGAAAAACGCTCCCACATTTCGGTTAGGAAAAGCACGTATAAACCTGTAGGATGACCAAAGATTTCTTTTTTAATTAGATGATCATTGGATGTTGATCCATGCATAAATTAATAATTATTTATTGAGGAATTGCATCTTGTTTTTCTTTAGGTCTAATTACCAACCTATCATAAACGGTCAAAGCTAATATGGTAACAATACCAATTCCTACAATAACGTACCAAATTTTATTTGGTTGGTAGTTATCCCAAATCATTTGAGTCATTTCAACTTCAGACATTCCTAATTTTTCAGATGCAGAAGCAAAAAAGTCATTTTTAGTAAATTCCTTTGTTACTTCCGGCATTTGTATTCCGCGATTGGTCATTTCAGTTTGTAGTAAGGTTAATTTATCAGACCAAGCTTGATATAAGTTACCAGATACTAATGTTGTTAGAAGGTTCCCTAAAAATATTGGTAAAAAATAAGTACCCATATATAATGCTTCTTTTCCTTTAGGAGATATTAAAGCAATAAATGAAGAAAATGTTGGATTGGTCATCATTTCGCCAATAGCGAAAATTACTATACCTAAAATTGTATAAAAACCATTACCTGTGTAAAATGTAATTCCTATACCTATTGCAGCAATTATAAATCCAGTAATCATTGCGCTAACATGACGCATTCTTAATACAAAGTAGGATACTATTAATTGAAATACAATGATTGATCCTGCATCAATATTAACTAACATTTCTGGATTAACTGAATCACCACCTCCACTCATAAAACTTGCTAGCCATGGAGATACACCAGCAATAGAATCGTGTAACGCTTTTGTATTTACCCAATCTTCAATAAACGTTGGAAGTGTATAGAACAGTTGATTAAACATTGTCCAGAAACCAACCATAATAACTAACAATACAGAAAGTCTACTATCTTTTACAGCTTCCCACATATTTTTTAGTGAGCTACCTAATGCTTCCTTTAAAGTTTCAGTGTTTTTTACTCTGTCTTTTTCTTTATAAAATATTAGAAGAATAACTAAATTTATTGCAATTACAATAGCTGCTTGTAAGAAAACTATTTTCCAACCATATTGGGTTCTTAAAGTAGACGAAAATGCAGGACCAATAAAGCCACCAATATTTACCATCATATAAAAAATACCAAAACCCAATGTAGAGTTTGATTCATCAGTATTTTTTGTTATAATAGCTGAAGCAACTGGTTTAAACATAGCCGCACCTACTGCAACCCATAAAAACACAATAAATACCATTGTAAAGGATGTTACTTCTCCCATTACATAATATCCAGAAATTAACAACAGATAAGCAATTATTAAGGATAGTTTGTAACCTATTTTATCTGCAATTACTCCCGTAATCATAGGTAACAAATACAAAATAGCGGTTACAATACCCATTATTTGCCCTTTTTCAATATGTGAAAAACCAAGTCCTCCTTCATCTGTGGAACCTGTTAGGTAAAGCGCTAAAACAGCAAATAAGCCATACCAAGCCCAGCGTTCAAAAAGCTCCATAATACTTGCAATACGGAAATTTTTATTGTAGGATTTCATTACACCAAAAAACGATTTCTTTTCTGTACTCATAGTTAAATTGTATTTAAAATATAAACCCTGCTAAATATTTTTTAGCAGGGTTTAATAAGTTATTTATTTTAATGTGTTCATATTGTTAATGGATCCCTTTCATTGATTTGTTTAAGAAAGGAGAAAGTATCACCAAACAGACACCTGAACCTAACATTAACATTGTAATAAAAGGATATAATTCAAAATCATACTTATGTAAAATACTTTCCATCATTCCTGCCAAATAATTACCTGCAGCAAAACTTGCCATCCATAATCCCATAACTACTGAAACCAGTTTTCGAGGTGCTAATTTCGTTATCATAGAAAGGCCGATAGGTGATAACATCAATTCACCTAAGGTCAAAACTACATATACAACAACTAGCCACCATGGAGAAACCAAATTACCTCCATCAGCTGCATTACTTGCTTGTGTCATAATCCAGAATGCAGCAGCTCCTAAAAACAGACCTATAGCAAACTTAATTGGAGTTCGTGGGTTGAATTTCATAGCATCTAACTTTAACCACATAATTGAAAATATTGGTGCAAAAATTAGAATTGCTATTGGGTTAATATTTTGAAACCATGTTGCAGGCATATCCCAACCAAAAATTAATCTATCCGTATTCTCTTTTGCAAATAAATTCATTGTACCTCCGGCCTGTTCAAAACCAGCCCAGAAAGCAATATTAAAGAAAGCCAAAACTAAGATCACGATCATACGACTCCATTCGGCAGAACCGCTTGTTCCGTTATAAATGATATATCCCAAACCAATAAAACCGACAATAAAACCGATATAGGTAAGTGTGCTTGCTACACTGTCGGGTAACATTCCCCATAGATAAACAATTGCTAAAGTTGCAATTATTAATGATATAGCATATACTATAATATCGCGCCAGTCTTTTGAGTCTAAAACCAATTTCCCTTCAGGTGTATTTGGAGGCAAACCCTTATCTTCTAAAGTTGCCTCTCTTGCTTTCATCCATAAAACTCCTATGATCATACCAATACCAGCGGCTAAATATCCATAACCCCAATCAACATTCTCACCTAAAGCACCTGCAATAAAAGGCCCTAATATTGCACCGAGGTTAATTCCCATATAGAAAATATTGAATGCAGAATCTTTCCTAGGATCATTATCATCATAGAAATCTCCTACAATAGTTGATATATTTGGTTTAAAGAATCCATTACCAATAATCAAAACACCTAAGCCAAAATTAAATACAAAAAGACGTGTAACAGGATCTAATGAATGTGCTAAAAAAGCACTGGCGGCAAGTAAAAACTGACCTACGGCCATTACTAACCCACCTATGTAAACAGTTTTTCTTTTACCTAAGAATTTATCTGCAACCCAACCACCAAGTATAGGAGTCAAATAAACCAATCCGGTAAAAATGGCATACATTGTAAGTGATTCTTCTCGACTTAATCCGAATCCTCCTTTAGCCAATTCGGCAGTAAGATATAAAGTCAATAAAGCACGCATTCCATAGTAACTAAATCGTTCCCACATT
>JAUWLK010000266.1 GCA_030613745.1 Flavobacteriaceae bacterium
CTTATGGAATTGCTTTTTTATCTAACTTTTTGTTGATACAAAAATCATAATTGTAAATTTAGCTCAAATGAATATTCCTAATTTAAGAATCTATGCTTTTTGAAAATTTTTCTATTAAGAGATCATCTCTAATTGTTTAGATCTTACCATAAACGGGTACAATAAAATTTCCGTTTAAAAATTGCTCGGAATCTAGTTGACTTTGAAGTATAACGCCTTTAGGAGATGTTTCGAGTAACCATTGAACTGATTGTAATAATGGAGCTGCAGTGGTGGTTTGGATGGCTCGTAAGGTGTGTTTACCTATTTTTTGTGGCCGTATAAGCTTAGCAACCTCACGACGGCGTAAGGTTCCGCTTGCATCTTTACCTTCAACGGCTGCATACAAAATGATCTGATCGTCTTCAATATGTGGAATCTGTGATTCCATCTTGTGTTGTAAAGCTGTTAAAGGATTAGGTGTATTCTCTAAACCAGTAATCTGTTCTTGCACCCATTCATAATGCCCCGGATGTCGCAAAGTTTTATAGTCAAGCGAACACACTGTTCCCGTTAAGGCCTCTGGCAGGTCTGCCGCACCGCCTGAAGTAAGGTCTTCTTCGTAAGTAATACTGTTGATAATGATAGCAGCTCTTTCTGATAAGGAAGGAATTCTTCTTTTTTTATAATCACGGAGTACCAATGTATTTTTGAGGTATTCGGTAGCTACTCCCACCGGACTCCAAGTGAATCCATAGTAATGCGGTTTCACAGCATGATCAGTTAAAGCACCCACTTTCATCTCCAGAGTATTTACTTGATCTACTTCAAACTCGTTGCAAAATTGTTTAAAAAGATGGTTGGCCAATACATTGATATAACCGGGAGCGAGCCCTGTTTGCAACACAAAACCCGTTGTAGCATCTTTTGCCAAAGCCATGATCTTATCAGTTTCAGCAACGTTTTCGGTAAGGTTGGCGTAATGCAGGTGGAAGTCTTTGGCAAACTTGGCCATTTTTGGCGCCATAGTCCCTGGAAGACAGTCGAGGATTATATCTCCTTTTTGTAATATATCTTTCATCTCATTGCTAAGACCCTTTTCTTGGAGATGAAATGCGGTAACAGAACTTGGTTTTGTAGTACCATCTTCAATCCATTTGGCTACTTGTTTCGCTTTGGTAAGTGTCCGGTTTCCTATAAAAATGCTTGGTACTACTTCACTCCACTCGGCCAAGATAAGTCCTGCTGCTTGGGCAATTCCGCCTGCACCTGCAATAATAATAGTATGAGGTTTGTGCATAACTTAAAGATACTACTTTTTTTGGTATTTATCTAATGTTTAAACGCTTTGACTAATATTTGAGAGGCATTTGCGTTATACTACAGATGAAATTTTATTATCTTATAGAAGAGCTTTCTTTTTCTGGTCATATAATATTAGGAATATTAAGTACAATTTTAGTTATTATTATACTTTATTTAATTCTTCAAATGGTTGAAACAGCCTATGCAATGACATATAATAAACCATTATATGCTAATTATTATTTTCATTTAAGAATTCTCAAATTTAACCAATTAGAAATATTAGAAAAACAATTTTCTTTTTATAGCAAGCTGGATAATAAACATAAACGTTATTTTGAGCATAGGGTAGCCTCATTTATAAAAGACAAAACTTTTGTAGGGAGAGAAGGGATAATTGTTACAGATGAAGTGAAAGTTTTAATCTCAGCAACTGCTTGTATGCTAACATTTGGTTTTAGAAATTATTCTATTAAATTAATTAAGTACATTATTATTTATCCGAAAGAATTTTACTCCACATCTAATAATAATTACCATAAAGGAGAAATAAATCCGCAATTAAATATATTGGCCTTATCATGGAAAGATTTTAAAGAAGGGTTTGAAGATAAAACCGATAATATTAATTTAGGGATACATGAGTTTACTCATGCCATACATTTAAACAGCTTAAATAGACGAGATGTGAATTCTTTAATTTTCCGTAGTTCATTTAAAGAATTAATGGGTGTTTTATCTCAAAAAGAACAAAAGAAAAAATTGTTAGAATCTCATTATTTACGTAATTATGCTTATACCAATCAATTTGAGTTCTTAGCTGTAATTATTGAACACTTTATAGAAACACCTCATGAATTTAAATCAAAATTTCCACAAATATATAGTAAGATTAAGCAAATGCTTAATTTTAATTTATCAGGGTATTAAATGATTTTAAGATATCAATTTAAATTGTATTTTTAAAATAATAATATTTGAAAAATTACAAAATTGATCTATTTTTTTGGTTACTTTTTTGTTTCTTATTTATCCAATAAAATTGCATTTTTTTTAATAATAATTCAAAAACTTGAATTTTTCTTAAAAAAATCTACAAAGAAAGTATCTTTTATTTCATTTTTTTATACCCATTTACCATCAATAAAAATGATGAGATGGCTAAATTCATTTTTTATTCATTTTTTTTTAGGTGTTCAAACAGTATGAATACCAAATCGAAGTAATTAGTTAAATATGACATTAACAGCAGTTTATAAGGCTTTTGGAAGGTGAAAAAGTAATCTAAATAGCTTCTAGTGGTTTTCAGGGATATTTAAAATTCCCGTTTTTATCTATTGTTTAATAGAATAAATCAAGCTTATATTTGAAGTGTATTCTGAGCAGTGGCTCAGAATCTAGCTTCCCTAAAAGTTAGAATTCTTTAACAATTGTATTTAATAATTAAATTTTTAATATGGTATAACATTACTTTTATTTTTAATATTTTCAAATCAAGAATCTATCCGGTTTATAATTTAAAGATCTTCTTTTAAAAATTATCAATAAAATTGTTGCATATACTTCTTAAAAAGTACTGATTACTTCGCAAAATAACAATCTTCTCAATTTAATTAACGAATTCTTTACTGAATTCTTATTTATTAACTTAATATTTTCAATTATGAAAAAGATAACTTTATTCTTATGTTTCAGTATTGTTGGGTTGATAGGGTTTGCACAACAATCAGAAAATACATTAAATATAAAAGACCTTTCTAATCAGGAAAACTCTTTAACTATTAAAATAGACAACATTAATTTTAATGATTTCAATGATAAAATTTTACTAGATGCTAATGATTTTAGTATGGTTAATTTAGTAAATAACACACATGAATTAACACATAATTCAAACAATTCATCAAGTATTGAAAATAAATATTTTGGAGATGCTTTTTCTTATAATGAATATGCTTTAAATAATGATATTAAACTAATTATAGATGCTATATTAAAGTATTAGTTTAGATTAAAATTATTTTATAAAAAGTTATCTTCCCTATCAAAAATATCGCAAAAAAAATATAAATATTAAAAAATAACGCTATGAAAAATTCAATTTTATTAATCGCATTTACTTTATTAAGTTTAACTGGTTTTGCACAAACACAAAAAGCAGAACAACCAGAAAAGATCACCAAATACGTAACGACATTTCCAAATGGTGAAGAGGCCATAACAATTATTGAGAGTTCAAAATCCAATAGTTTGAAATTGTCATCAGCCGATAATTTT
>JAUWLK010000179.1 GCA_030613745.1 Flavobacteriaceae bacterium
GAGGCTTGCCTCGAGGTAACCACTGAAATGTCATCCCCGAAAAGGGGATCTAAATAATAAATTTCAGTTTTTGACATTCATGTTAAAGCATGTGCTCAACTTGATTGAGTATGAAACCAGCGAAATACTCCTATGGCTTGCCTCGGAGATAGTTGGTTTCAAGAAATTTTTATTTAAAAAATAATTTAAATTTTTTTAAATAGTATTGATAATAAACGAGGAAATTCTCTCTCGTTTATTTTTTTAGGACTATCAAAACTTTCAATGATTTCTTCACATTTTAAATTGTATTTTTTTGCTATGGAAGTGAAATCAGAAATATGATGTATAAAACTTTTTACCTTATTATTTTCAAACTTAGCTTGACTGCCAGTATATTGTTTAAATGGATGTAGTTCACTAATAAATAAATAAGCTCCCTTTTTTAAATTATTTGAAGAGTTTTTAAATATAAAATCTAGATTTTCTATATGTTCCAATACCAAATTGATATTGACTAAATCAACAGGTGATTTAATAAACTTCCATGGTTGTGTAATATCTGCTTCAATAAATTTTACAGAACTTGATTTTAATTTATTTTCAGCTATTTGTATCATTTCTGGTGAAAAATCTACAGCTATTATATTATTAGCTTTTTTACTTAGCCAAAGCGTGTTTTTACCAGTACCACATCCGATTTCTAAAACGGTTTTAAATTCTATTTTTGATAAAATTTCTTTACTAATAAATAAGTCTAAATCTCTGGTTTTATTCTCATTAGTATCATAAATTTCAGACCAATATTTGTATGATTTTTTTACACTATTCATATGTTATAACGAGATGATAATAAAGAGAAATTTTTAATCTATTTAAAAAAAAATGAATATAATTTCAATTATTTGATTGCAATCATTGAAATTTCAATATTTACATTTTTGGGTAACTTAACAACTTGAACTGTTTCGCGTGCCGGAGCAGTTGCTTCATCAAAATAGGAACCATAAACAGAGTTTATTGCATTAAAATCATCCATATTAGTAATAAATATCGTAGTTTTTATAACATTAGTGAAATCCATTTCAGCTGAAGCTAAAACAGCTTTTAAATTATTCATAACTTGTTGAGTTTCATCAGAAATGTTATTAGTAATTAAATTACCTGTTTCAGGATTTATTGCTACTTGACCAGAAGTGTAAAGTGTATTGTTTATGAGTACGGCCTGGCTATAAGGTCCTAAAGGTGCCGGAGCATTTTTAGTTTCAATAATTTTTTTCATAATAATTGATTAAAAATAAGTTTATGAGATGTAAATTTACAACTCTTTTTTTTAAAAAAGACGTTTATCAGGGACTTGTCTTTTATCATATTTTAAATCACTCAGAGCAGATGATTTCACACCGATAAAGAAATAGTAAGTAGATCTGTCACCAAAAGGAACCCAATTAAAAGTGAACCTCCAACTATCTAAATCTCGTTCAAAACGTAATTGAGTATATGTAATACCTTTATTTTCAAAATCATAACCAGATGATATGCCTACTCTCCATTTTGGAGAAAATTCTAAATTACCTGATAATTGAACTGAATTTGCAGAAATTTTATTTTGACCTATGGTATTACTATAAGTTAGTGAATATCTTAAGCTTATATCCCAAGGCATTTCAGTTTTATATAATTTAGTAACTTTAACTTCATCTTTATCTTTTGTATTAATTTGTTGTCTGTTATCAGTTATACTACCTCCAAATAAATTATCTGAACTAGCTCTTTCAGTATTTTCTTTATTTTTGGAACTTGATTTCTTTTTATTTTTTCCAAATTCGCTACTTTTAATTGAATAGTTGGAGGTTAAACTGGCGCTTGTTAAGCGGAATAAACTACCTCCATTGTTAATGTTAAAAGTATTTATTTTTGTCCCATTTGCATTTATAGCATAAGGATCCATTGTTGCGTTTACATTTATATTTAATTTATTGTTTAATAATTGTGTACCGGCATTCATACGAAGAGGAGACCAACGCAAAGAATCTGCTGCCATATTATAACTAGTTGAAAAGTTTAAATTATTTAATAGGTTTATTTTTTTGGATTCATCATCCTTAGAAGAATCTTTAGAAGCAACTTTTGCTTCTAAAGTATTGTTTAATGAAAAACCTATACTGTTTGATAAACTTTTCGAAGGCACACCAAAGGTGCCATTTTCAAATCTTGTATATTCTCTTATATCATCTGGATCTAGGCTGGCTTGATATTCATCATAATATTGGCTAAAATCTGGTCGGTAACTATAAGAAATAGAAGGGCGAACTACATGTCGAATTGCTTGTAATCTTCCTTTTTTGAAATTGACCATACCATAAAAAGTAGTTGATGCTGATACGCTGGCTGAGTATTCTCGAAAAGAGGCAAACCCATTTATCGTATCTGTAACTACAATTTCTTCATCTTTATCCCAATTTTTATCAATGGTTTTAAATTGCCAAATCTCTCTATATGATGCGCTTGGAGATATGGTAAAATATTTAAATAATTTCATATTTGTACCCATTGATACATCCTGTTTGATTCCTGATTTAGCATTTTTAAACATTTCCCCTGTTCCAAACTCCTCATCTGTAGTTGAAATTCTGTTTTGGGCATTCATGCTATATGTAACTCCAAGATTTTGGATAGGATTCTTTTTAGCTCCAAATTTAGGAGCAAAAGGATAAATTCTATCCATATTTAATTGAAGTGAAGGTAAATTCATATCAATCTTTTCTGTATTTGTATTTTGTGTATGTGTTAATGAAACATTCATATTAAATGGAGTTCCAACAAATTTTTTGTAATAAGAAATTGAAGAGCTAAAGGTATTGGTCAAATAATAAGCTGAACTTGATTCATTTAATGATTCAGTAAAAAAATTGCTACTTCCAAAATTTACTGAGGTTGAAAAACGTCCATTTGGATTTGCTTGTGATGATTGGCTATGTGACCATCTAACAAAAAAATTAGTTGATTTACTGTAATTGGGAAAACCTCTTTGACTATTAATTAAATTTTCATATCTAAAACTAAAATTTCCCGTAAAACGATATTTTAAAGCATAACTTGATTCAGTTCTAATTCCCCAACTTCCATTCGTGTAAATGTCTGCAAGAACAGCTAGATCAACATAATCATTTATTGAAAAATAATATCCTCCATTTTGTAAAAAATATCCTTGATTTCTACTCTCACCCCATGTAGGTATTATAAATCCTGAAGATCTACCTTTTGTTATAGGTGCATAAAAGAAAGGTAAAAAAAGAGGTGTTGGAACATCAGCAATAACTAAGTTGCTCAATCCACCTACAATTTTACTGTTTGGAACTACTTTAATATTTGATGTTTGGATGTAATAATCAGGTTTTTCTTTTTGAGAGGTTGTAAAACGAGCTTTATTGATATAAAAAGTACTGTCGTTTTCTCTTTTAGTCATATCCCCGGTAATAATGACTCCTTGTTGTTCTATTTTAGAATGATAAATAATTGCTTTTTCATTTTTAAAATTATAAATAAGTGAATCCTGTTCAGATTGTTGAGCTCCTTGTTTAAATTGTGGCTTTTGAATATAATTTCCTAAGCTGTCAAATATACCTGTAGCAAACGCTAAATTATTTTTATAATCAATAATAATTTTACCTGCTTTTAATTCAATATCTTGATAGTATAATTCGGCTTCATCATATAAAACTACTTTTTGATTGATAAAGTCATTTGACATATAATCTTTGGCTTTATGGATGATATTATCTTCTAAATATTCTTTAGTTACCTTTATGCTATCAATTTTGATAGTATCTTGTTTTGAAATGAGTAATTCACTATTATTTGTGGTTTTAAGTTTATCTATGCTATTTTTAATAGTGCCTTTATTGTTTTTATTTTGATTAACCTGAGAGAAACTCAAATTAATTCCAAAACAAAAAATCATGAATATGAAAACTCTGTATTTTAAATTTGTATGCAATGCTATAAATAGTATTTTTGTAAAAAAAATTACTTAATTTTTAATTTACAAACTTACATATATTTTTTAAGTGGTTTAAATTTAAAATAAGAAAAACAAGCAGTATATTAACAATGAAAATATCAAAAATAAAATATATTAATTTACAGCAATTTATTTTCATATTGAGTTTATTTCTTATCATCAGTATAAATTTTAATACTAAAGCTCAAGAAAAATTTAAAGTAGTATTGGATGCAGGTCATGGGGGTAAAGATCCTGGAAAAAAGCATAATAAATACTACGAAAAAGATATAGCATTGAATATAGTGTTATTAGTAGGAAAAAAATTAGTACAAAACAAAGAGATTAAAGTTGTTTATACTAGAAAAAATGATGTTTTTGTCGAGCTTAAAGAAAGGGGGAGAATTGCAAACCAATCTAATGCAAATTTATTTGTTTCTGTACATTGTAATGCCCATAATACACAAGCAGAAGGAGCTGAAACATACGTTTTAGGTTTGCATGCCAATAAACAAAATTTTGAAGTTGCCAAACAAGAGAATTCTGTAATATTTTTAGAAGATAATTATCAAGAAAAGTACGAAGGATTTGATCCTAATTCACCCGAATCAGTTATTGGGTTAACTCTGATGCAAGAAGAATTTTTAGATGAGAGCTTATTATTGGCTAGTAATATTCAATCAAATTTCACAAATGATTTAAAACGAACTGATAGAGGTGTTAAACAAGCTGGATTTGTTGTTTTACACCAAACATACATGCCAAGTGTATTGGTCGAAACAGGTTTTATAACGAATAAAAATGAAGGTGCTTATTTAAATTCAAAAAGCGGACAAGAAAAAGTTGCAAAAGCAATCTTTGAGGCTATTATTGAATATAAAATACACTTAGATGAAAATTTAGTTGTTGAAGAAAAGCCTAAACCTAAACCAGAACTACCAAAATCTAAAATTTATAAAGGTATTGATTTTAAAGTGCAAGTAGCATCTAGCTCTAAAAAAGTTGAACTAAAATCATATAATTTTAAAGGTTTAAAAAGGATTGAAAGAGCTAAAATTGGAAAACATTATAAATACTATTACGGAAAAACTTCTGATTATAATGAAATTTTAGTAACACAAAAGCGAGCTAGACAGAAGGGTTTTAAATCAGCATTTGTAGTTGCTTTTAAAAATGGAGAAAAGATCTCAGTTTCTGAAGTGTTAAAGTCTGGGCAAAAAATTTAAAATTACAGCTATATAAACTCGTATAAGAACTACATTAACAAAAAAATGGTTTCTTGCAAATCAATTATGGCTTATTCAAACAAAAACAAAAGATATATTATTTATGCATGTTATTTTTTGAAAGAAATGATTTTTTAAAGATGTTCTAAACAAAATAATTAGTATTATTGCTTATCTAAATGTTATATTTTGAAAATATCTAGAGAACTAAAAACCGGTATAATAGCAGTTTTAATTATTGTACTCTCTGTTTGGGGTTATAATTTTTTAAAAAATCAAAGCCTATATGATAATACAAGAATTTTTTATGCTACTTATACTAATGTTCAGGGATTAATCCCTACAAGTCCTGTAACTATTAATGGTTTAAAAGTTGGTAAAGTTTCAAAAATCACTTTTGATCCGGATAAAAAAGGAATTTTAATTGTTCATATAAATTTGACAAATAAAATCTCCTTTTCAAAAAATAGTATTGCACAAATTTATAGTCCAGATTTTATAAGTGGTAAGTCATTAAAAATAAATTTAATTCAAGATGGAGCTGAT
>JAUWLK010000012.1 GCA_030613745.1 Flavobacteriaceae bacterium
CAAACACTAATTTTTAAGTTGCTGAAGACAATAATTCAACCCAAACTTAATGTTTGGGTTGATTTATATTAAATTACATGAACTTTGCTATTAAATTATAGAATACTTGTTCAATAAAACAAATAAATCTTTTGAAACAATACAAAAACATTTTATCTAAATATCTTCCTGATAATTCTGTTGATCAAATAGTAGATTTATTTGAAAAAAATCCTTGTTACCTTAAAATTGTAAATAACAGAAGTACAAAACATGGTGATTTTAGAAAAATGCCTGATGGCACCTACCAAATTACAATAAATTATGGGTTAAATCCTTATCGTTTTTTGTTGACTTTGGTTCATGAAATTGCACATTTGATTGTTCTAAAAAAATACGGAAGGGTGAAACCTCATGGTGTAGAATGGAAATGGACTTTTCAGCATTTGATGCTGCCTTTTTTTAATCCTGATATTTATCCAAGAGAATTAATGGGGGTTTTGGCAAATTATATGAAGAACCCAAAAGCCAGTACGGATGCAGATATTAATTTATCATTGGCATTAAAAAAATATGATAAAGAAAATGGAAAACATTTAATTTTTGAATTGGCAATGTCTTCTAAATTTATCCATAATAATCGTATTTTTATAAAAGGAAATAAACGAAGAACCAGACATGAATGCATGGAATTGAATACAGGAAAAAAGTATTTATTTCATGCCAATGCAGAGGTTGATCTGGTAAATAAATAACAGAATTAATGAATAATTAAGAATTAATTATGAATAAAAATTATTACGCCGTTATTATGGCAGGAGGTATAGGTTCTAGATTCTGGCCTGTTAGTACAGAAGAAAATCCTAAACAATTTCATGATATGTTAGGAACAGGACAATCATTAATTCAAAATACTTTTTCTCGGTTGGAGAAATTAATTCCAAAAGAAAATATACTAATCGCTACCAATAAAAAATATAAAAATTTGGTTTTAGAACATTTACCTCAAGTAAATGAAAATCAGGTTTTGTTGGAACCAGCCATGAGAAACACAGCACCTTGTATTTTATATAGTGCTTTGAAAATTAAAGATCAAAACCCAAATGCTGTGATGATTGTTGCTCCATCTGATCATTTTATTGAAAATGAAGAAGAATTTGTAAAAAATATTAAAACAGCTTTTAATGCTTGTGAAAAACAGGATATTTTAATGACATTGGGAATAAAACCTTCAAATCCAAATACAGGATATGGTTATATCCAATTTGAAAATTCCGAGAAAGCGATTAAAAAAGTAAAAAATTTTACTGAAAAACCTAATTTTGAAACTGCAAAACAATTTTTAAAACAAGGCGATTACCTGTGGAATGCAGGTATATTTATTTGGAGCGTGAAGAGTATCATCAAATCATTTGAAAAAAGTTTAGATGAAATGTGTACACTTTTTAATGCTGGTAATTCTTATTGGAATACGAACAAGGAAGCTGATTTTATTGAGGATAATTATGGTAAGGCAGATAATGTTTCCATTGACTACGGTATTATGGAAAAAGCAGAGAATGTATATGTGTTACCAGTTGATTTTGGTTGGAATGATTTAGGTACTTGGGGATCGTTATTTGAAAAATTACCAAAAGATGAGAGTGATAATGCAATAATTAATGCAGAATCGGTATTTGTCAATTCTACAGGCAATATTATAAGAACACAAAAAGGGAAAAAAGTTGTAGTTCAAGGTTTGAGTAATTTTATTATTGTAGAAACAAAAGATACTATTTTGATTTTACCAAAATCTGATGAGCAAGAAATTAAACAAATTTCTGCTGTAGCAAAAGAAAAATTTAGTTCTATTTAAATTTTTATTAGATTTACTTTGTAAATATACAATCCCCTACAGATGGCAGATAACATTGATGATAAAAAACAAGCCCAACAATTAAAAGAGGACCAAAAACAAGATCAAAAAATTGAAGAGCATAAAGAAGAAGTTCAAAAAGAATTTAATGATTTCTTTCAAAGTACCAAGGAGTTTTTAGGAGAGCTTTTAAATATAAAAGCAGGAACTGATAAAGAAGCTACTGCCCAAACTATCAAAGAAGGTATATCAATGAAAGGGCATACCGCTTGGATTTTGGTGTTTTCTATTCTAGTTGCTTCTATTGGATTAAATGTTAGTTCAACTGCAGTTGTTATTGGAGCCATGCTTATTTCTCCATTAATGGGTCCAATTTTAGGTATTGGATATTCAATTGGTATTAATGATATTGATACATTAAGATTATCTATGATCAACTTAGGGGTAATGGTTGGCTTAAGTTTATTAACCTCATTCCTTTTTTTTAGCATTCCTATATTTAAAGAAGCTACTCCTGAAATTTTGGCAAGAACAAAACCTGATGTAAGAGATGTGTTAATTGCTATTGCAGGTGGTTTGGCATTAATAATTGCTATAAGTAGGCCCCGACCACAGTTTAATACTGTTGCTGGTGTTGCAATTGCAACAGCATTGATGCCTCCACTATGTACAGCGGGCTATGGATTAGCTACAGGTCAATTCAATTACTTTGGTGGAGCAATGTTTTTGTTTACAATAAACTCTATTTTTATTGCTTTAGCTGCTTTTGCAATAACAAAATATTTACGTTTTCCAATGCTTAAATATATCAATTCAGCCAAAAGAAAAAGAATTTCTCAAATAGCTTCAATACTTGCATTGGTTATTTTTTCATTTAGTATTTATTTGTTTTATCAATTATATTTAATAAACGATTTTAATACTAGGGCTGAATACTTTATTAAAAATATTAAAAATGAAGGAGTAAATATTATAGGTGATGCAAAAGAAAGTATTGATTACAAAGAAAATGAAATAAAATTATATGTTTTTGGAAATAAATATGATGAAAATGATAAGAAACGTTGGTCTTTACAATTGAAAGAATTAGGCTTAAAAAATACTAAACTAACTATTTTACAAAGCCAGGATGACTCAGGAATTAGAGAAGATATTGATCAAATAAAAGAAATGTATATCAATAACTACAAGATGTTAAGTTCTAAAGAAGAATCGATTAAAGAAAAAGATATTAGAATAAATGAATTAGAAAAAGATTTAAGAAAGTATTATGATAATGAAATACTTTTTGATCAGGTTATAGAAGAAATCAAAATCAACTATAATGATTTAGAAAAAATTAGTTTTGCCCGTGAATACATTAGCAATTTTGAAAAAATAGATACTTTACCTGTAATTTCTGTAAAATGGAAATCTAAAGTAAAAAATAAGCAAAGAAAAATACAAGAAGAAAAGCTTAAAAAATGGATGGAAACTAGATTAAAAATAAATCATATTGAAATTAGAAGTTTACAATAATTTAATAACATATTATAATCAACTTTTATTATAAACTTCTCTTACTTTTTTAAATAATTCAGAAGAGTAAACAAAATCTGTAACCGCTTTATTATCAGTTTTAAATATAGTTTTGTTAGAGCCTTCCCATGTTTTTATACCATCTTTTAAAAAGATAATTTTCTCACCTATTTCCATAACTGAATTCATATCATGTGAATTGATAATAGTAATCATTTGATATTCTTCGGTAATTTCTTGAATTAAATTATCAATTACAATTGCAGTTCCTGGGTCAAGACCTGAATTTGGTTCATCGCAAAATAAATATTTAGGATTCATTACAATTGCTCTTGCTATGGCAACTCTTTTTTGCATACCACCTGATAGTTCTGCAGGATATTTATCATTAACATTTTCAAGATGCACTCTGTTTAAAACAAAATTCACTCTTTCAAGCATTTCTTCATAGCTCTGATTCGTAAACATTTTTAACGGAAACATGATATTACTCTCAATAGTTTCCGAATCAAATAAAGCACCGCTTTGGAATACCATGCCTATTTCCTTGCGTAATATTCTTTTTTCTTTTAGGGTCATTTCATTATAATGCCTTCCGTCATAACAAATATCACCTTCTTCAGGTTCAAATAATCCTAATAAACATTTTATTAATACGGTTTTACCTGAACCACTAGTACCAATAATCATACTGGTTTCACCTTTTTTAAAAGAAGTTGTAATACCTTTTAAAACATGGTCATCACCAAAAGATTTATGTAAATTGGTAATTTCTATCATTTATGTTAATAGCATTTGAGTTAAAAAATAATTTAATACAATAATTACAACACTAGTCCAAACTACAGCTTTAGTACTTGCTTTACCAACTTCAAGAGAACCTCCTTTGACATAAAATCCATAAAAAGAAGGAATTGTAGCTATCATAAAAGCAAAAACTACCGTTTTTGTTAGTGCATACCTAATAAAGTAAGGTTTAAAATCTAATTGAATCCCTGTAACATAATCATCAACTGAAAATAAACCAGTAAGATAACCCGCTACCCATCCGCCAAATATTCCTAAAAACATAGCCAATAATATGATAAAAGGGTAAAATAAAACAGCCGCTATAACTTTGGGTAAAACCAAATGATTTAATGCATTAACACCCATTACTTCTAGTGCATCTATTTGCTCTGTAACTCGCATTGTTCCTATACTTGAAGTAATATATGAGCCAACCTTACCAGCTAATATAACCGACATGAAAGTAGGGGAAAACTCTAAAATAATTGAACGTTTTGTTGCAAAACCTATTAAGTATTTAGGTATCCATGGGCTATCTACATTTAAACCAGTTTGTATAGCAATAACACCTCCAACAAAAAATGATATAAAAGCAACAATACCTATTGATTTTAATCCTAATTCTTCGATTTCCTTGAATAAATGTTCCCAAAATATGGATCTTTTTTGAGGCATTCTAAATACCTGACCCAACATCATAAAATATTTTCCTATATTTTTAATGTATTTCATATTTCTTAGTATACTGCTAAAATATTAAAATTTCTTACTGTTTTACTAAATTTTAAAAATATTATTAGAATTAATTATTTAGCATTTTCATTTTTTTAACCATTAACAAGAAAACTTATATTTTTATTCTTGTTTTGTATTTTCAAAATGAATGCTCAAAATAGCTACATACTTAATTGTAAAAACCTACAATACTTTATTTTATAATAAAAATACAATTAATTGCTCAAGATTTATATTATGATTTGTATAATCTAAGAATGGATGTTAAATGAATACAAAAAGAAATTCTAGAATTTATGCACTTTATATGTATTGATCTCAAGTTTTAGTTAATACAACGGAATTATATATTTTGGATTATATAAGTATAAAATATTGTAATATAGATGTTTAAAATCAAAAAACTCTCCATTTTTCTGGAGAGTTTTTCTTCTTTAACAATAACAATTTTCCCTAGTTTTATTTTAAAAAAACTAATGAGATTATACAACGCATTTATTATTTTTATATTGCTATTGAGTTTAAAAATCATTGAAATTGGGTAGTTTTTTAAAATCAAAAAACTCTCCATTTGTTTGGAGAGTTTTTCTTCTTTAACAATAACAATTTTCCCTAGTTTTATTTTAAAAAACTAATGAGATTATACAACGTGATTAACATTTTATTATTGTAATTTATAATGATTTAATTAATTAACTTTTTTATCATTAAAACTATTTATAAAGAATATTAAATATTTGTTTTTCCTATACTGAATATAAGCTGAATTTCATAAGAATTATGGGACAGGTATTTCTTAATCAAACTAATATCTAATCCAATTGATCCTGTATCTACTAATGTCATTAGGTAACCTAAGTGTATCGGGAATTAAAAATTTACATTACTTAAATAAATTGAAAAAAGCAGTATTAAAATGTAGGCTTTATTTGCTTTGAGATTATTTTTTACCTTTTATTTTAGGTGGTCTGGTTTTAGGTTTTTTATATTTTTTTTTCAATTCACGTTTGTAAGAACCACCTAAATTAACTTTTTTATTCTTTTTACTTTTTTCATGAAAAGACAAACCTGGTTTATAAACGTCTGAACGCTTAATAACTATTTCTTTATCAATATCCTTGTCTTTTTCTTCTGGCATTAAGATATTTGATATTTCAATTTTTTTAGGCAAACGAATTAGTGGTATTTCAGTTTGCATTAATATTTCAATCTCTAATATTGATTCCTCTTCCTTTTTTGTAAATAATGTGATGGCAATACCGTTTTTCCTGGCCCTACCGGTTCTGCCTATTCTATGAATATATTGTTCTGGAAATGTAGGCGTATCAAAATTTATTACATGAGTTACACTTTTTATATCCATTCCTCGTGAAACAATATCAGTTGCTATTAAAATTCTATGCGTTCCATCTTGAATTTGATCAATAGCATTAAACCTAAAATTTTGAGATTTATTAGAGTGAATTACATTTATTTCATCAGTAAAAATTTCTTTTAAATGTTCAAAAAGTCTATCTGCAATTCTTTTATTCTTAACAAAAATCAAAACTTTTTCAAAATCATCACCGGTTAGTAAAGTTTTTAAAAAATTAACTTTGGTATTATAATTAGGAATAGCATACCCTTTTTGAATTATTTTTTCTAAAGGAGTACCAACAGGTACTATTTCAATTTTTTTAGGGTTTTTAAAGAAATCTTTAATGACTTTTTCAACATCTTCTGTTAAAGTAGCAGAAAATAAAATGTTTTGACGCTTTAGCGGAAGGATATCCAAAATATTGATTAATTGAGGGCGAAATCCAATAAATAACATTTCATCAACTTCATCAATAACAAGTTTTTGTATGGATGACAATCGCAATACTCCTGAAACAGCCAAATCAAATAATCTACCTGGAGTTGCAACCAAAATATCCAAACCTTCACTTATGATTTGACGTTGGGGATTGATATTTACTCCTCCATAAACACCTTCAATTCTAACATTTTGATAGGTTGTTAAACTTCTTGCAGCTTCAACAACTTGCATAACCAATTCTCGAGTAGGTACCAAGATTAAAACTCTAGGTTGAATTTGATCAGAAAATTTTAATTGTTTTAATATAGGTAATAAGTAAGCAAATGTTTTACCTGTTCCTGTTTGAGCCAATCCTACAATATCATTTCCAGAAAGTATTTTTGGTAAAGATTTGATTTGTATCGGGGTAGGAGTTATAAGACCAAGATCGTTTAAAGCTTTTAGCTGCGGTTTGTTAATTTTTAAAGCTTCAAATGTTTTCATTTCTTAATTTATAATTATTGCAAAACTAATTATACTAACAATAAAAATGTGTAAAGAAGTAAAATATTTTTTAATATAAAATCATTTGTATTTCTAAATAAAAAATTTATATAAAGAATAATATAAAATTTTACTGATAATTTAACAATAGTTGCTAATTTTGAAGTTCATATTTAAGAATTTGAATAAATCAAAATAGTTAATTTAAAAAAATGAATAAACTGAAATTAGTTATACTTGTAACAATAGTATTAATTCAATTTAGTAATGCTCAAAATAAACCAGCGTATCAATTGTATAATCATAAAGGTAAAATTGCAAATTATAAAACAATGATAAAAGATTTGTCAAATAGTGACATGGTGTTTTTTGGTGAATACCACACCAATCCTATTTCTCACTGGATGCAATTAGAAATGACCGAAAGTTTTTATAAAATTAAGGGTGATAAATTATTTTTTGGAGCTGAAATGTTTGAAAATGGCAACCAATTGGTTTTGAATGAGTATTTAGCTGGATTTTATGCTGAAAAGAAAATGATACCAGAAATGACTCAAATGTGGGGGAATTACAAAACAGATTATAAGCCTTTAGTTGAATTTGCAAAAGAAAATAACCTTCGATTTATTGCTTCAAACATTCCTCGTAGATATGCCTCAATGATTAATAAAGGAGGAATGGATGCTTTAAAAAAACTAAGTCCGGAAGCAAAAGAAATGATAGGCCCAGATCTAGAAAAGTATTTTGATCCAACAGTAAAAGCTTATGCTGAAATGGCTTCTAAAATGGGTGACCATGTTCCACCTAATATGTTAAATATTCAAACTGCTCAAGCTGCAAAAGATGCAACAATGGCACATTTTTCTTTAAAGTATTTTGAAAAAGGAGATTTTTATTTTCACTTTGATGGTTCATATCATTCAAATTACAATCAAGGAATTATTTGGTGGATAAATAAAATTCAACCTGATTTAACTATCAAATCTATTACAACAGTATTAAGGTCAGAATGGGATGAAATGACTGCTGAAGAAAAAGCAACTATAGCTAATTATACAATTGTTGTTGCAGATAACATGACACAAACAAAAAGATAGTTCAATATACTTGTATTCAGAAATTTAGAATAAAAATAATTCTTCAAAATTAAAGAGAGATTATATTTTTTTGAGAAAATATTAGTATTCTATTGCTAAATATTTCAACTTGATTTTCAACTTGTAAAGTGTTTATAAGTATTTTTGAGTTTCAATTAGATAAGAAATCAATCCAATTCTAAAATTTCAATTTTTCTAAATTCAACAGGATGGCTTTCACTTTGAAGTGAAATATATCCTTTTTTTAAGGACTTACCTTCTTTGGATTTCCAAACTTTATCATTAACATTCTCTACTGCCCCTCCAATTTGAGGTTTATTGTAGGTAATAACAGTTTCTCCATTGATTTTATGAGAAATGATGGAATCATTTCTAACCAAAATTTCCAGATTTACCCATTGATCCCCATTATAGGTTTTTGAGCTTGAATTGATACAATGTTTAGTTACCAATTTGCCGTTTATAACAACATGTGTTCCCGGTGTGCACAAATTTCCTGTAGGTCTTTCACCATTATCCAAACCTCCTAATAATTGTACCTCAATTGAAACAGGAAAGTTTTGATTTAATTCCATAGATTCAGGTTCTTGACAATGTATCATAACGCCGCTATTTCTTTTAGCCCAATCTGCACCATCTTTAATTTGTTCACCTGTAAACCTGTATTGTAATCTCAGTATATAATTTGAAAACACTTTCTTATAAAAAATATGACCATAAGAAGTATCAAAAGCACCATTATATTCATCATAATTCACTTGCATTACACCATTAACTACTCGAAATGTGTTTTTGTAGTTATCATTTAATGGATGGCCTTTAATTTTAATATGCCAGTCTTTTAGATCTTTTCCATTAAATAACTGTACCCATTTTTCTTTTTCATTTTTTTGATGATTCTGACTATTAGATAAATTACTTAGCCCTAAAAAAATAAATAATACTAAAAATGTTTTGAATTTTATTCTTTCCATAAATTAAAACTTTTATAATGACCAAGCATTACCTATTTCCTTTAAAGGAATACATCCCTTAAATACTCCAGGCACTGGATCGTAATTCAACACTTCTTCTCCTACTTTTTCTGAAGTATAATATCCATATAGTGTATAATATCTAACTGAAAATAAGAATTTATACATTAAATAAAGCTCTTTTTTGTCATCACTTAATTCATCAATAGTTAATTTTTGTTCCTTTAATATTTGCTGTGTTTTTTCATCAGATAAATCAAAATAAGTAGAAAATAATTTTTGGAGATCTTCTTTTTTGCCTTTTACGACTTTTTTTCTAAACATTTCTTCGATCTTATTAGCGAAGATGCTTGCTCCATTTTGAAATTGCTTCTTTTTCAGATCTGTTTCTGTATCCTTATACATGATATCAATAAATTGAGGTATATTAACATCTAAGCCTCCAGGTAAATCAGAAGATGGTAAAATAATATCCACTAGGTAAGTAACTATGTGTTTTTCCGGTTTTGATAAAAAAACAGGTTTCCATGTAGCAGTATCTTCCGTACAAGAGGAAAGCACACTCATTATTGTAGGTGCAGAAATTACATACCCAATACTTAGTGTTAAATTTTTAAGAGCAGTCCTTCTGTTCATCATATTATTTTTTGCTTTTATTAAACTCTTTTGCTGCATGATTTGCAGCTCTTGCCGTTAAAGCCATATATGTTAGAGATGGATTTTGACATGCTGATGAGGTCATACAAGCACCATCTGTAACATACACATTTGGTACGGTATGAATTTGGTTATATTTATTCAATATTGATGTTTTGGGATCATGCCCCATTCTCGCAGTTCCCATTTCATGTATTGCTAATCCAGGATAAAAAGAATTCGCATCATCATATCCACGAACATTTTTAAAACCTGCTGCTTTTAACATAGCTACTGCCTGTTCTTGTATATCCTTCCTCATTTTCTTTTCATTTTCTTTAAACTCCACATCAAAATCTAAAGTGGGCAACCCCCATTCATCTAATTTATCGTAATTCAAACTTATTTTATTCTCATGGTATGGTAAACATTCTCCAAACCCGCCCATTCCTATAGACCATTGACCAGGTTTCATTAATTCTTCTTTAAGATTTTTTCCATAACTCATTTCTGCTACAGCACGACTCCAGTTAGACCTGCTTGCACCTCCTTGATATCCATAGCCTCTAATGAATTCTTTTTGTTCAGTTTTCTTATCTAAATTTCTGAATCTAGGAATGTAAAACCCATTAGGTCTTTGCCCTTTAAAATACTTATCTAAATATTTGTCTGTAGTTGCACTTGCTCCCACGCCCAATTGATGATCCATCACATTATGACCTAATTCACCACTGTCATTTCCTAAACCATTTGGAAATCGTTTTGATTTTGACTGTAATAAGATACTTGTAGAAGCAATTGTTGATGCACAATTAAAGATAATATCGGCTTTAAAAAATAATTTCTCCTTAGTTAAGGTATCAATTATTTTTACTCCAGAAGCCAATCCTCTTTCTTCATCATATACGATTTCATAAGCAATTGAATTTGGACGCAAAGTCATATTTCCTGTCCTTTCTGCTGCTGGAAGAGTGGAGCTATTACTATTAAAATATCCTCCAAAAGGGCAACCTCTTATGCACCTATCTCTAAATTGGCAATTTAATCTTCCTTCATGAACTTTATTTCCAGTTTTATTTGCAACTCTACCAATTGTTAATACCCTGTCTTTAAAATTTTCAGCTAGGGATTTGCGCAAATCTTTTTCCGGACATTTTAATTCCATAGGTTCAGATAGTTTGCCATCTGGTAGATGAGGAAGTCCTAAGTTCTCACCAGATACACCAATAAATTCTTCTACTTTATCATACCAGGGTGCAATATCTTTATATCTGATGGGCCAATCTACTCCATATCCATCTTTTTTATTTGCAGTAAAATCCAGATCACTTAAGCGATAGGATTGTCTTCCCCAGGTAATTGACCTTCCTCCAACATGATATCCTCTCATCCAGTCAAATCGTTTTATCTCATTATAGGGATGTTTTATATCGTCAACAAACCAGTGTTTACTGTCTTCACCTGTAGTATAACCGGTGCGAGCCTGTTTTTCTTGACTTTCCCTGTCTTTAGAAGTTGCTCTTCCACGATGTTCAAAATCCCATGGATCCATGTTCATGGTTGGGTAATCAACAATATGCTTTATCATTCTTCCTCTTTCTAATACCAGAGTCTTTAACCCATTTTCGCAAAGTTCTTTTGCAGCCCATCCACCAGTTATGCCAGTTCCAATTACAATAGCGTCATATTGTTCCATATTTTTTGACGTTGAGCTTTTTCCCATATTCATAATTAATTAATGATAAAAATTATACTAAAGTAGAATTTTTTTTAAAGCAATTATTAATTCAAATTAAAAAATATAAACATACTAAAAAGTTAACTATATGATCTAAAATATATTTAAGAATTAAATTTAGGTCTAAAAATATATTTATTTATTATAAAATTCATAATTTGCAGGTTATAATTGTTCAATTTTTTTCAGTGAAGATAAATATACAAGAAATTCAACCTTATGAAGCTGATGGTATTGTTTACCATGCAGATACTTGTTTGCCATTAGTAGATGCAGTAAAAAGAGAAAAATTAAAATTCAAAGCATTAGCTAGATATACCTATCCTGGAGATCGTTTAACGGAAGAAACTCTTGGTCTCAGTAGTATTGGATATTGGGATGCTATTGATCCACAAGATTGGGGATTGGATTGGCATAGAAATGAAGGGATTGAATTTCATTTTTTAGAATCAGGCACGATGCCATATTTTCAGGAAAATAAAGAGATGAAGCTATTCCCAAATCATTTGACAATAACCCGGCCTTGGGAAGCTCATAAAGTAGGTAATCCAAATATTGGAATTGGAAAATTCTATTGGGTTATTATAGATTTAGGTGTAAGAAGACCTCACGAAAAATGGGTTTGGCCTGAGTGGATTATGTTAGCGCCTAAAGATCTTTTTCGACTTACTACGATTTTAAGACAAAATGATAAGTCAATTTGGAAAGCCGATAAAAGAATTAGACAATGTTTTCAAAGTATAAGCAAAGTAGTAGATACTGATATTGAAGGTAGTAATTCTTCAAGAATTAGATTGCTTATCAATGAATTATTAATTTTACTGCTAGACTTATTAAACTCTGATGAAATAGTTTTGAATGAGTCACTTATGGATAGTTCAAGAAGTGTTAAACTATTTTTAAAGGAACTTGAAAATAACCTTTCAGAAGCTTGGACAATTGAAAAAATGGCTCAATCAGCTGGTGTTGGATTGACAAGATTTACATATCATTGTAAGCGATTAACAAACCTGACTCCGATGCGTTTTTTAACGATGAAAAGACTTGAAATGTCAAAAAAAATATTAATTGAAAACGAATATTTAAGTGTAGCAAAAATTGCCTATACTTGCGGATTTACAACCAGTCAATATTTTTCAACGGTTTTTAAAAAACACGAAAAATGTTCACCAAAGGAATATCGAAATGATAAAATTCCTTGCTAAATATACTATTCAAGTATTATCAAAAAACTTATTGAATGCGACCATAACTACCTTGCATTAAAAATGGTTATAGAATATTAAGAATAAAAAAACGTACAAATTCTTTCACTGAATGAAATTAAACAGTTAATAAGTTTTATTTATATATTTTCACGTACACAATAAAATATGTAAATTTAATCAGTCATTAATAACAACTTATGAAACGAAGAGACTTTTTAACCAAAACAATTCAAGCAGGAGCTGCTTTTTCTATTTTAGGTATTTATGGATTTAACAATTCGATTAATATCAATATAAAAAATGAATTATTTTTTAAAATTTCTTTAGCTCAATGGTCTTTACATAAAGCCTTATTTGCTAAAGAAATGGATAATCTTGATTTTGCAACCAAATCTAGGAGTCTTAATTGTGAAGGCTTAGAATATGTAAATGCATTTTTTAAAGATAAGGCAAAAGACATGACTTATTTGAAAGAAATGAATTCCCGTGCTAATTCTGAAGGACAGGAAAATGTATTAATAATGATTGATGGTGAAGGAAGCTTAGCAAATATAGATACCAAAGAACGTTTACAGGGTATTGAAAATCATTATAAATGGGTAGAAGCAGCACATTTTTTAGGTTGTCATGCTATTCGTGTAAACCTTAGAGGAGGTGAAAATAAGTCAGATGCTTTAAAGGCAAGTTTAGACTCGCTAGATAAACTATCTGATTTTGCCAAAGGCTCAAATATTAACATTCTGGTCGAAAACCATGGAGGATTTTCATCTGATGGAACTTGGATGACAGAAGTTTTTTCACAAGTTAAAAATAAAAATTGTGGTACTTTACCTGACTTTGGAAATTTTTGTATTAATAGAGAGAATAACATTTGTGTAAATGAATATGATCGTTACAAAGGAATAAAAGAGTTATTGCCTTTTGCCAAAGCTGTGAGTGCAAAATCTTGGGAATTTGATTCAAACGGAAATGAATCTACAATGGATTTTTACAAAATAATGAAGATGGTAAAAGAATCAGGTTACACCGGATATGTAGGTATTGAGTTTGAAGGTAATAACGTAAGTGAAGAAAAAGGAATTGAACTAACAAGAGACTTATTGTTAAAGGTAGGAAAGCAGTTGTCTTAAATTAAGGTTAAAAAATATTAAATAATCTACTAAATATAAATCATCGTTTTTTTCTAATTAATTAAGTATAATATTATGAGTAAGACAAAAAAAGAAAATTCAATATCTCGAAGAGATTTTGTTAACAAAACTTTAGCTGCCACTGCAGCCTTTACAATTGTTCCATCTTTTGCGGTTAGTGGCTTGGGTCATGTAGCTCCAAGTGATAAATTGAATATTGCCGGAATTGGTGTTGGAGGTATGGGCCTTGCTAACCTCAAGAACCTGGAGTCACAGAATATTGTAGGACTTTGTGATGTTGACTGGAAATATGCTAAAGGTGCATTTGATCGTTACCCAAAAGCTAAAAAATACTGGGATTGGCGTAAGATGTTTGATGAAATGGGAGATGAGATCGACGGTATAGTTGTTGCAACTGCTGATCATAGTCACGCTATCATTTCTGCTCATGCAATGACCATGGGTAAGCACGTTTATCTTCAAAAGCCATTGACTCACTCTGTATATGAGTCTAGATTATTAACAAAATTAGCTGCTAAGCACAAAGTAGCAACTCAAATGGGTAATCAGGGTGCATCTGGTGCAGGTGTTGCAGAAACTTGTGAAATTCTTTGGAGTGGTGCAATTGGTGATGTTAAAAAAGTTGAATCTTTCACTGATCGACCAATTTGGCCACAAGGTTTAAACGCTCCTGAGAAAGGTGACTGGGTACCAGATACATTGAACTGGGATCTATTTACCGGTCCAGCAAAAATGCGTCCATTCAATGAGGTTTATCACCCATGGAATTGGAGAGGTTGGTGGGATTATGGTACAGGAGCACTTGGCGACATGGCTTGCCATATCTTGCATCCAGTATTTGAAGGTCTTAAATTAGGCTATCCAAGTAAAGTTCAAGCAAGCTCATCTTTATTATTGAATGACTCTGCTCCTGTTTCTCAGGCAGTAAAGTTAACTTTCCCTTCAAGAGGAAAGCAGGGTAAGATGAAATTACCTGAGGTGGATGTACATTGGTATGATGGTGGTATTAAGCCTGAGTTACCAGATAATTGGCCTGCTGGAAAGAATCCAAATAAGAGAGGTGGAGGTACATACTTCTACGGAACTAAAGATATTCTTCATGTAGGTTGTTATGGTGTTCAGCCAGAATTACTATCTGGAAAGAAAATTAATGCTCCTAAAACAGAAAGAAGAGTTGAGGAAGAATTGAAACAAGCTTGGCATGAAGGTGCTCATGAAATGGATTGGGTACGAGCATGTAAAGAGAGCCCTGAAAACAGAAAACCTTGTACTTCTGATTTCGCGGAAGCAGGACCATTTAACGAAATGGTTGTAATGGGAGTACTTGCTGTACGTCTTCAAGCTTTAAATAAGACTTTGGAATGGGATGGAGATAACATGAAGTTTACCAATATCAATGCTGATGAGAAAATCAGAACAGTTATTAAAGATGGATTTAAGATTCATGACGGACATCCAACCTTCAATAAGGATTGGACAGAGCCTATGAATGCAGTTGAGTATTCTCAGGAACTTATCAAGCACACATACAGAGATGGATGGTCTTTACCAGATATGCCTAAATAAATATTTCTGATTTATTAACTATAATATCTTAAATAACCATGACTTTTAAACCTCTGAATTAAATGAGGTTTAAAAGTCATTTATTAAATAATCACTTAAAAATTAAAAAAATGAAAATAAGAAATTTAATTATGATTTTTAGTTTATTATTACTTCCATTAATGTTTAGTTGTAATACAAATACTAAAAAATCTGAAAATAAAGAAACGAAGATAAATGAAGAAGTTCAACCCCAAAAAGAAGTTATTATAAATGCTTTGTCTCAAGAAGAGAAAGATGATGGTTGGGTTTTACTTTTTGATGGTAAAACACCAGATGGCTGGAGAGGTTATAAATTAGATCATTTTCCTACAGGATGGCAGATTGTTGACGGAACTATTCAAATGATAGGTTCAGGGCGTGGAGAAGCAGGAAGTAAAGAAGGTGGCGATATTATTTATGATAAAGAATTTCAGAATTTTACTCTAAGTTTGGAATGGAAAATTTCTGAAGGTGGTAATTCGGGTATTTTTTATTTAGGTCAGGAAGAATTGGATTATATTTGGAAAACTGCACCAGAGATGCAGGTTTTAGATAATGATAAACATCCTGATGCTAAATTAGGAAAAGATGGTAATCGTCAAGCAGGCTCTTTATATGACCTTATTCCTGCTAAGCCGCAAAATGCAAAACCTGTTGGCGAGTGGAATAAAGTTGAGATTACAGTTTATAAAGGAACAGTTGTACATAAGCAGAACGGTGAAGTTGTAGTTGAATACCATTTATGGACACCAGAATGGAATGAAATGGTTGCAGGAAGTAAGTTTCCAGGCTTAAATAAAGAGTGGGCTGATGTTGCAACGAAAGGATATATTGGTCTTCAAGATCATGGTGATGATGTATGGTTTAGAAATATTAAAATAAAGGAACTATAGAACCTATTATGCTAATATATATTTGCTAAATTTAAATATTTAGTAATAAACTATATAACCTGCCTTGCAACTCGCCATAATAATATTTGGCAAGGTATGCAGGGCAGGTTTATTATTAAACAATTTAAATATTTATGAGAAAACTTAGGATGGGAATGATTGGTGGAGGGATAGATTCTTTTATTGGAGATGTACATCGTAAAGCTGCTTCCCTAGATGGTATGATTGATCTTGTTTGTGGGGCATTTAGTAGTACTAACGAAAGGTCAAAAATATCTGGTAAATCACTTTTTTTGTCTGAGGAACGTTGTTATGGTAGTTTTGAAGAAATGATTTTATCAGAATCTACTTTGCCAGAAAATAAACGTATGGATTTTGTTGCTATTGTAACACCCAATCACATGCATTTTTCTCCAGCTAAAATGGCTTTAGAAAATGGATTTCATGTAGTTTGTGATAAACCGATGACTTTAACTATAGAAGAAGCAGAAGAACTTGAAAAATTAGTAGCATCAACTGGATTGTTGTTTGCATTAACACATAACTATCCAGGAAGCCCAATGGTAAAACAAGCTCGGGCAATGGTTTTAAATAATGATTTGGGTAAGATAAGAAAAGTACAAGTACAATATTTACAAGGCTGGTTAGCAACATCTATTGAAAAAACAGGACAAAAACAAGCCTCTTGGCGTGTTGATCCATCAAAATCTGGTGTGGGTGGTGCTTTAGGTGATATTGGCACACATGCTCAAAATTTGGTAGAATATATTACAGGATTACATATAAAAGAATTGGCTGCTGACCTGAGTAGATTTGGAGATGATCGTGTTTTAGATGATGATGGAAATATATTATTACGATTGGAAGATGGTGCTAAAGGGAGCCTGTCATTTTCTCAAATTGCAGTTGGTGAAGAAAATAATTTAGCTATTAGAGTGTATGGTGAAAAAGGTAGTTTAGAATGGTGTCAAGAAAATCCAAATCAATTGGTTACACGTTGGCTCGATAAAACAAAAACTATTTTTACTCCTAATGGAAATAACCTTTATCCAGAATCTATAGTAGCTTCTCGAATTCCAGCTGGGCATCCTGAAGGATATATAGAAGCATTTGCAAATGTATATAAAAACTTCGCTACACATCTTATAGCAATAATATCAAATAAAAAAATAGAAATACCTGATTATCCTACAGTTGGTGATGGTGTGAGAGGAATAAAATTTATATATGCCTCTGTAAAAAGTGATAAAAATAATTCAGCTTGGATAAAAATTTAAAACACCAAATGAGTTTAAAAATTTTAAAGAATTATAGCTAAAATATATTCTAAAAAACAAGATTTTTTATATATGAAAATCGTTCTCGCTCCAGATAAATTTAAAGGTTCTTTAACAGGAATTGAATTTTGTAATGCTGTAGAAGATGGATTAAAATTAATTTTACCACATGCTAAAATAATAAAACTTCCTTTGGCAGATGGTGGCGATGGAACTATAGAAATACTGGATTACCATTTAAAGGGTATGCGTATAAAAATTAAAGCAAATGACCCTTTATTTAGAAAAATAAAAGTTTCATATCTGTATATTGAATCATCAAAAACTGCTTTTGTTGAAATGGCAGAAGCTTCAGGTATGAGGTTATTAACCAATGAGGAACAGAATTGTTTCATAACGACAACATTTGGAACAGGAGAAATTATTCAGCATGCTATAAAAAAAGGAGCTAAAACTATTGTGTTAGGTATTGGTGGGAGTGCAACTAATGATTGTGGTATAGGAATGGCTAGTGCATTAGGGTTTAAGTTTAAAGATAAAAATGGTACTGAGTTAATTCCTATAGGGAAGAATTTATCAAAAATTGACAAAATAGATATCTCAAATGTAAATAAAGCTCTGAATACAGTTACATTTAAAGTTGCATGTGATGTTACAAATCCATTATATGGAAAAGAAGGTGCAGCTTTTGTGTATGCTTCTCAAAAAGGAGCCTCATCTGAAGAAGTAAATTTATTGAATGATGGTTTAGAAAATTTTGCAAATTTGCTATTAGAATATTTTAATATTGATGTCCAAAAAATAAAAGGAGCAGGTGCAGCAGGAGGGATGGGAGCAGGAGCCCTAGTATTTTTGAATGCGAATTTACTTTCCGGAATAGATTTAATTAAAGAAATAACAGATTTTGATAAAAAAATAAAAAGTGCTGATTGGATTATTACTGGAGAAGGTAAATTAGACTCTCAAACTCTTTCAGGTAAAACAATTCAAGGAGTTATAAGTTCGGCTAAAAACCAAAATATCCATGTTGCTGCTTTATGTGGAAGTATAACATTAGAAAAAGAAGTTTTAAATAATTTAGGAATTTTATATGCTGATTCTATAATAGAAATAGCATCAAACCTTGATGATGCAATGACAAATAGTTATAATTATTTATCTGTCATCACTTCAAAATTTGCTAAAAGTATATTAAATAATTCTATATTTAAAAAGTAATAATCAATATGCGTTTTATAAAAAATAAGTAAAATGGAAATATTAATTGCATTAATTGTTGTTGTAATTTTAATGGTAGTTGCTGCCACTAAGTTTAATTTTCATCCTTTTTTATCTTTATTACTTGCGGGAATTGTAATGGGATTTGTTGGAGGTTTGACTGAAACAGAAGTAACAAGTACACTAATGAATGGATTTGGTAAAACACTTGGTAGTATAGGTATTATTATAGCGTTTGGTACAATTATAGGTGCGTATCTTGAGAAAAGTGGAGGAGCTAAAACCCTGGCAAATTGGGCGCTAAAAGTTATAGGCAAAAACAGATCTCCTTTAGCAATGAATATTACCGGATTTATTGTTTCTATTCCGGTGTATTGTGATTCGGGTTTTATTATCCTTTCTTCTTTAAATAAAGCCATAAGCAAAAAAACAAAAATTCCGTTGGTAGTTTTGGGAGTTTCACTTGCTGCAGGATTGTATGCAACTCATGTATTTGTTCCGCCTACGCCGGGTCCTTTAGCAGCTACAGCTGCTTTAGATGCAGATCTGGGATTGGTAATTATGCTTGGTTTAATAGTTGCAATTCCGGTATCTCTTGTCGGACTTCTTTGGGCCAAATTTATTGGAAAGAAAATTAAAACAGAAGTACCTGTAGTCTTAGTTGATGAAATTAAAATAGAAAAACTACCTAAAACAAGTTTGGCATTTACTCCGATTATAATACCAATTATATTGATTGCCCTTAAATCTATTTCAGGTTATCCAACGCATCCTTTTGGAGAAGGAACAATAGCTGGGATAATTAGTTTTATTGGAAATCCTGTAATAGCATTGTTTGTTGGAGTTTTTTTAGCATTTAAATTAAAAGGTAAAAACACAAAAGAAACACACTCTAACTGGGTGACGAGTGGGTTAAAAGAAGCAGGAATAATTATTTTAATCACTGGTGCCGGTGGTGCTTTTGGTGCAATACTTAGAGCAACTGGTATAGGAGATATTATTGGTTCAAGTTTTTCAAATTTGGAAATAGGTTTGCTTTTGCCGTTTATCATTGCTGCTGTGCTAAAATCAGCTCAAGGATCTTCAACAGTTGCTATTATAACTACAGCTGCAATAATAGCTCCAATATTAGAATCTTTTGGATTGGATTCATCTATAGGTCGGGCATTATCTGTTTTATCAATTGGAGCTGGTGCGATGACAGTATCACATTTAAATGATAGTTATTTTTGGGTGGTTGCTCAGTTTACCGAAATGGATACAGCTACTGCATTAAAAAGTCAAACAGTCTCTACCTTATTTCAAGGTATAACAGGAATTACCATTGTTCTGATTATAGGTTGGTTTTTTATTTAGAATTATGTAGCCTTTATCGTACCCGCTTGCGCATAACAGTTTGTGTAAGATTAGTAACTGAGAGATAAGCAATTACTTTTCTCCGTAATCAATATTTTTTAAAAATACAAAAACCATTGAGTTGAGCCTAAAATCCGTTATTAATTTTAACCGTTGTTGGGCACTTTAAATTTTGTATTTGGTTTTGTTTTTTTCTCCAATTTTCGAAAACAACTTCAATTCGACTCCTTTGTTTAAATCTCTACTGGCCGTAGCCGATGAAATATCTTTAAAAGTTTCCATGTAACTTTTTCTCGTAAACTCATTCTTATTTTTTTCGATAAAATAATTTAGCCTTTCAATTTGACTTAATTTTTTCGTTCTGAACTTTAAGGTATGCTCAAGTGAATTGTCAATTATGTTTAACATATATTCAATAAAAGCGGTAGATTTTCCTTGCTTATCACTGTCTGATAATGCTTTGTAATATTTTTTTTGAGATTTGCTAATAAGAGTTTCTAAAGGAATAAATTCAAATATCGAATATTCATTTTTTAAAATTAGTGTTTGCCATAGTCTTCCCATTCTCCCGTTACCGTCCATAAACGGATGAATAAATTCCATTTCGTAATGAAACACACAACTTTTGATTAAATCCAATTCATTTTTATTTTTTAGATATTTAAATAAATCTTTCATTAGGTAGGGTACGTTTCCATATGGTGGAGCAACATGTTCAACTTTACTTCCTTTTACAATTCCTACGCCTTGTTTTCTGTAGTCACCTGGTTTTTCGATTAGGTTTTGCATTAAATATTTGTGAGCCTTTAAAAAATCCTTTTCAGATTGAAAATCAAAATTGTTCAAGTTTTCATAAACATCTATTGTGTTTAATACTTCTGTAATGTCTTTTTTTGGGCCAACCACTTTTCGTTTTTCGAGGATTGCAGTTATTTGTTCTTCAGATAAAGTATTCCCCTCAATTTTTAAAGAATTATGGATTGTTTTAATTCTGTTCTGTTTTCTCAGTAGAGGAGAAGGCTTATCTAGCAAGTTTGCATTTATTTCACCTATTTTTTCTGAAATAGAAGTTACTAATTTTAAAATTTTAGGAGTAATATCGTAAGGAGGCTTCATTGATAGTATCATTTGATAGTATCAAAAGTAATTTATTTTTTGATATTTTCAATTGAAACGAGAAATATTTTTTATGTTGCCCAACCGGTTTGTATAGGCGGTCGTTTTAATGCCGCTTATACTTTGTTAGCAGCTTTTATTTTATTTATTCCCTGCCCTCTAGAGGGATAATCCATATGTTCTTTTCTAGATCAACTGTCCCTCCTATATCCTCTTTTATAATTCTATCTGTCATTTTTAAACGTTTTTGAGCCATACTTTCAAAAGTATCGATACCTTCATTGGTGAAATTTTGTCTGGTTCTATGAATATTATATCGATTTGAGAATTTTCTGCCGAAAGTTTCTTCTATGCCATCTTTTCCAATCATAAAACCAATTAATCCGCCCCAAGTTGCAGTTGGAT
>JAUWLK010000122.1 GCA_030613745.1 Flavobacteriaceae bacterium
TTTGAACCATCTCTTTTTGGACAGGTAAACCCAATATCGAATGAGATTTTTAGCACTCGTTCTCGAAAAGTTAATTTGATAAAAGAAGAGTAGTCTAAGTATCTTTTTCCTGTATAATTAATCATAAGATTTTGTAAAACAAAATTATTAAAATAATATAGATTAGGTTATTTTTACGCATAGAATATGAAAGATAAAATACATCTTAAAAAAGAACTTTTAAAGGCTTGTTTGTTATTTGTTGAAAACAGAAGCCTTACCATATCAGCAATAATCAAATCTGCTCAAAACGCATTACAATCTGAAACTAAAAGTTCGGCTGGTGATAAGCACGAAACAGGTAGAGCTATGATACAATTGGAAATGGAAAAGGCATCACTACAATTAGTTTCAATAAACCAAATGAATGAAACTTTAAATAAAATAAATTTTCAATCAAAAGATCATACAGCAAAACTTGGGAGTTTGATAATAACTTCTATTGGAAATTATTTTTTGTCAATTAGTGCAGGTGAAATCAATATAAAGAATAAAATATTTTTTGCGGTATCATTTTCTTCTCCAATTGGAAAAGTATTATTAGGTACAAAGCAGGGTGATAAATTATTATTTAATGGAAATCAAATCAAAATTTTAGAAGTTTTATAGTCTTGTGATAGTCTAAAATCAGCGAGTGACTATAAGTCACCCGCCGAATTAAATTTAATTTTTAATTTCTAATTGAAGTTCTTTATATCCCATATTGTATAGCGTAAAGCTAAAAATATCAGCATATTGTTCAATGGTTTTAGAAACAGGAGTTCCGGCACCATGACCAGCTTTGGTTTCAATACGAATTAAAACAGGATTATTACCGTTTTGTTTTTCTTGTAATTCGGCAGCGAATTTAAATGAATGAGCTGGCACAACTCTGTCGTCATGGTCACCAGTTGTAATTAATGTTGCAGGATATTTTATTCCTTTGTTAACATTATGTACAGGCGAATAAGCTTTTAAGTAATCAAACATTTCTTTGCTTTGTTCAGATGTTCCATAATCATAAGCCCATCCTGCACCAGCAGTAAAAGTATGGTATCTCAACATATCTAATACACCAACAGCTGGAAGTGCAACCTTCATTAAATCAGGTCGTTGAGTCATAACAGCACCTACCAACAAACCTCCGTTTGATCCACCACGAATAGCCAAATAATCACTTGATGTATAGTTGTTTTTGATAAGGTATTCCGCAGCAGCGATAAAATCATCAAATACATTCTGCTTTTTTTGTTGCGTTCCAGCATCATGCCAAGCTTTACCGTATTCTCCACCACCACGAAGGTTTGGTACTGCATAAATTCCACCTTGTTCTAGCCAAATAGCATTTGTGATACTAAAACGCGGAGTTAAACTAATATTAAAACCGCCATAGCCATACAGAATAGTTGGAGTTTTTCCATTTCGTTCAGTACCTTTTTTGTAGGTAATTATCATTGGTATTTTTGTGCCATCTTTTGAAGTGTAAAATATTTGTTCAGAAATATAATCTTCAGAATTGAAATTGATTTTTGGTTTTTTATAAATAGTAGAATTACCTTTTTCAGGATCAAATTTATAAATAGTTGATGGCGTTGTGTAATTTGTAAATGAGAAATACAAATCTTTAATTTCTTTTTTACCACTAAATCCACTTACGCTTCCTATACCCGGAAGTTCTATTTCTCTAACTAAATTACCTTTTTTGTCATATTGTTTTACTTGAGAAACGGCATCTTTCATGTATTCTGCAAAAAAGTAACCAGCTCCTGTAGAGATATTTAAAACATTTTTAGTTTCAGGAATAAAATCTGCCCAATTATTAGGTGAAGTGTGATTAATATTAGCTCTAACAACTCTTGTATTTGGTGCATTTAGATTTGTTGAAATAAACAAATTATTATCATAACTATCAATTACATAATTATCGGTTTCAAAATTATCAACAATCGTAATAAGCTTGCTGTTTGGTTTTGATAGATCTTTAAAATACAGTTCATTACCAGAAGTTGAAATTGCCGCAGTGATAATTAAAAACCTCTGATCTTCGGTAACATAACCACCAATATATCTACGTTTTTTATTTAAACCAAAAATGATCTTATCTTCATTTTGCTCAGTTCCTAATTTGTGGTAATACAATTTGTGTTGATCGGTTTTGGCTGAAAGTTCACTTCCTTTAGGTTTGTCATAACTAGAATAAAAAAAGCCATCATTACCCATCCATGACAAACCGCTAAATTTCACATCTTTAATTGTATCACCTAATATTTTTTTAGAAATAGCTTCCATAACAATAACTTTTCTCCAATCAGAACCTCCTTCAGAAATAGCGTAAGCTACTTTACTACCGTCTTTTGTAAATGAAACAGAACCCAATGATGTAGTTCCATCTTCACTAAATGTATTTGGATCTAAAAATACTTCAGGATTTTCTTCACCTTTTTGACGATACAAAACGTTTTGATTTTGCAAGCCATCATTTTTATAAAAATAAGTGTAATCACCTCTTTTAAAAGGAGCTGAAAATTTTTCGTAGTTCCAAAGTTGCTCTAAACGTTTTTTTAATTTGTCGCGGTACGGAATTTTATCTAAATAAGAAAAAGTAACTTGGTTTTCTGCTTTAACCCATGCTTCAGTTTCTGCTGATCTATCATCTTCTAACCAACGATACGGATCTTGTACTTCGGTGCCGAAATAAGTATCAACTGTATTTGTTTTTTTAGTTTTTGGGTATTTCACAGTTAT
The DNA here is from genome assembly GCA_030613745.1 of Flavobacteriaceae bacterium. Classification (GTDB taxonomy): domain Bacteria; phylum Bacteroidota; class Bacteroidia; order Flavobacteriales; family Flavobacteriaceae; genus Lutimonas. The sequence goes on from JAUWLK010000122.1 coordinate 2,764, forward strand.
ATTTGAATTTTGGGCATAAATTATTGATGTTGTAAAAAGAATAATAAATGCTAATTTAAAATGGGAAAATTGTTTCATAAGAGTTGTATTAATTTTTTTGATAAAGATAAAAAAAAGACACTTTTAAAAGTGTCTAATTTATCTAAATTTTATCTTTAAATTTTTAATTTAAAGCATTAACGCTTCCTATTTTACCGGGTAATAGTTGTTTTAATGTAGCTTCAATACCATTTTTTAAAGTAATTGTAGAAGAAGGGCAACCATTGCATGCTCCTTGTAAAATAACATTTACCTCTTTGGTTTCAGAATTGTATGATGAAAATTGAATATTCCCTCCATCACCAGCTACTGCTGGTTTGATATATTCTTCTAAAATAGCAATAATTTCTTTAGAAGTTTCATCATTGGTTTGATTAAACTCTGTTTTTGAATTTATACTTTTAGTGGATTTTTGTTTATAATTTTTGGTAACAATCCTCCTGTCACTTTGTAAATATTCTTTAATAAAATCACGAAGTTCAGTATTAATCTCAAACCAATCCGGACTATTTTTTTTGGTAATAGAGATATAATTATTGGAGATGAATATTTCTTTAACAAACGGAAATTCAAAAAGTTCTATAGCAAGCGGTACCTCTTTTGCATTTTCACGATTCAAAATTTCAATATTTTGAGAACTGAGTAATTTATTAGTAACAAACTTTTGTACATTCGGATTTGGCGTACTTTCAGCGTAAACTTCAATTACGGTATTGTCTTTTTTTGGAATAAAAATAGATTCATTTTGTGTAATAAAAGCTTCAAAAATTTCTTTAATTTCTTCTTGTACCTCTTTCCATTCTAGAATATCAAACTTTTCAATAGCAATAAAATTTGCTGTAATAAATACCTTCTTTACAAATGGTAAATGGAATAATTGTTGTACTAAAGTTGAATTTTCTGCATCATCAATTGAATTATATTCAAAACTGTTTTGAGTTAAGATTTTATCAAATACATATTTTATAATTGCGGTACTACTGGTATTTTCTATTGATACTTTTGACATATTTAAATAATTGTTGTTTTTGCAATATTACGAAAGTTATTATTAATGAAACTCTTTGCCTTTTGTGCGGTAAATGGAATTAATCCAGCTAAAAAAAATAAGGATATTAGTCAAGAATTGATTTTGGGTGAAATTGAAAGAATTGTCAATAATTATATAAAGTATGCATGTTGGTATAAATAATTTTAAGAAGTAAAAGGAGTAAGAATAAAAAAATCCAGCTTTTGCTGGATTTTTTTATCTAAAAAAAATATTTTTTATTGCATTCCTAATTTTACTTTTACAGCAGGCAATAAATCTTCACCTTTATCAAATACAATTAATCCTTTACCGGGAGAAGAATCAAAAACATAAATAAAACCTTTTTCTGCTGCAACATCACTAACAGCTTTTTGAGCTCTTTCTACAATTGGTTTTAATAAATCAAAACGCTTTTTTTGAATTTCTTGATCAGCAGTTTGAGCGTACTTTTGAATTTTTTGTTTTAAACTTTCTACTTCAATTCTACGTTGTTCATTTTTAACATCGGTTTGAGTAGGTGCTTCAGCATCATATTTTTTTAATTTAGCTTGTAGAGCTGTAGCTTGTGTATTATACTCATCTGCATAAGTTTGTTGTACTTTTTTTAACTCAGTTTCCATAGCTTTAGTTGCAGGCATAGCCATTAACAATTGTTCACTATCAATATGAGCAACTTTTTGTGCTTGAACTGTATTAAATGCAGTAAAAAGTATAATTGCTGCGAATAAATTTCTAAATAATTTCATTTTTCTAAATAATTTGTTAATATTAATTTTTGTTTTTTACTCTTTATTTAATTTTTGTTTTCAATTTCTTCTTCACGCTTTTTTTTACGATCCTCAATTTCTTTTAATTTAGCTGCGCGTTTTTCTTCAGCAACTTTTTTTAATGAGTCTCTTACACGAATTCTCGCTTCCTGTTGTGCTTTAATTTTTGCTTTCAAAGCCTCCCTTTTTGCAATTCGTTCATCGTATTTTATTTGTGCTTCTGTTTTTTCAACTTCTTTAGGATCTGTTATTTCTTTAGAAGTTTCTTCATTTAAATTATCAGTATCTATATTATTTGTAACAACTCTTGCTTTAGCTATTCTTTCTTTTTTTCTATCTGCAACAGCTTTTTTCTTTCTACCTTTTACAATACTGTTTAAAACTAAATCGCTTATATCGTATTTGCTATTGCTGTATAATAAAATTAAATCACTTGATTTATCAAGAACAAAATCATATTTTTTTCTTTTTGCAATTTCTTGGATAGCATTATAAACCTGATCTTGTACAGGAGTAGCTAATTGCTTTCTCAATTGAAATAAATCTCCTTTAGGACCAAAATATGCTATTTGTAATCTTTGTAATTCTTTTTCTTTTATTTGTATATCTTCTTCACGTTCATTAATCAATTCTTTTGTTAGTAATGATTTTTCATTACTTAGATCATTTTTTAGTGTTTCAATTTCATTAGATAACTCATTTAATTTTTGTTGCCATTTTTTTACTTTTACATCTAATTTTGATTGTGCTTCATTATATTCTGGGATATTTTCTAAAATATAATTCATATCAATGTATGCAACTTTTTGTGCTTTTTGAGCAAAAGAAACAAAATTGATAAACATAATTAAAATAAATAGAACTCTTTTTGTCATCACTTTAATGAGTTTTTAGAAAATATCGTGCCAAACTAAACATTTTACAAATATACTAAATTGACTTAAAATTGTTGCCCTATGATAAAATGTGTTTGCCATCCTGAAATTTCACCAGGAATCCCCGGAATTTCATCAAACCCATATCCAAAGTCAATACCTAATAATCCAAAAGCAGGCATAAATATTCTAATACCACCACCAGCAGATCTTTTTAAAGAAAAAGGATTATAATTTTGAAAACCATCCCATGAATTTCCACCTTCTAAAAAGCCAAGTGCATAAATTGATGCCGAAGGTTTTAAAGTGATAGGGTAACGTAATTCAAATGAAACTTTATTATATATTGTTCCGCCTGTTACTGTTGATAAGCTTGAATTTGGATAACCTCTTAATGCAATAGTCGTCCTTCCATCAAATGCACCAGTAGCCAAACCATCACCACCAACATAAAAACGCTCAAATGGAGGTGCACCAATTTCATCGTTATAAGCTCCTAAAAATCCTAGTTCAGCATTTGACATTAATGTTAAATCTCCAATAACAGAGCTATACCATTTACCTGTAAAAACTACTTTATAAAATTCAAGCCATTTAAATTTTTCATCATCTGGTAAGTTTGTGTAATCTTTATCATTAAATAATGAATAAGGTGGCGTTAATTTTAGAGATATATTAAATTGTGAACCTTGTTTTGGAAATACAGGGTTAGGTCCTGCTGAACTTCTTCCTAAATTGATAGCTAAATTAAAGTTATTTGAAATCCCATTATTAAAATTAAATGACGAGATAAAATAATTTTGTAAATCAAATCGTTGATAATTTAATGATGTTGATAAAGTAAAGAAATCATCAGGCCATTTGAGTCTTTGGCTTAACCCTACTGACGCACCAATGATTTTTAAACGTTGATCTTTGTCAACATCTCTAGTAGCATAATTATAACCAAATTGACCAGAGTTATATATTGAAAAATTAAATCCTTTAGGTTTTTTACCACCCATCCAAGGCTCTGAAAAAGATATGCTGTAAGTTCTTGAAAATTTACTAACCTGTATACGTAAAGCTACACTTTGTCCATCACCTCTGGGAACAGGTTTGTATTCATCAAAATTGAAAAGGTTTCTTACCGCAAAATTATTAAATGACAAACCTAAAGTACCAATAAAAGTACCACCACCATAACCCCCTTGAAGCTCAATTTGGCTCGAACCTTTTTCTGATAAACTGTATTCAATATCAGCTGTTTTATCGAATTGATTTGGCTGTACATCTGGTACAATATTTTCAGCATCAATATAACCCAATTGGCCAAGTTCACGAATAGATCGAATAATAGCTTTTTTACTAAATAAGTCTCCTGGTTTGGTTCTTATTTCACGATATAATACATGGTCGTTTGTAACATCATTTCCTACAATAGTAACCTTTTTAATAGTTGCAGGTTCATCTTCAATAATTCGTATTTCTAAATCAATAGTATTATTCTCGGCACTAGTTTCAACTGCGTTTACTCTTGAAAATAAGTAACCATTATCTAAATAAGTATTGGTAATATCTTTTGAATCTGGAGTTCCATCACCATATACTCTTTCATTTAACACTTTACCATTATATGTTACATCTTTTTCTATTCCTATAATACTTTGTAATTGTTGATCTGTAAAAACAGTATTACCTAAAAAATTTATTTCTCCAAACTTGTAACGATCACCTTCATTTACAGTTATATCAAGATTTATAGTGTTATCATCATTCCAAGAAATAGAATCTTTAACAATTAGAGCATCTCTATAACCCTTTTCTTGATATTTTTCAACTACTTTGTCTAAATCTGCTTCATATAAATCTTCTACAAATTTTGAGGGAGAAAAAATTTGAGTTATTCCTTTCTGTCTTGTTTTTTTAAGTAATTTTCTTAATTTTTTATCAGTAAATGCTTTATTATTATGGAAAGTTACTTGTTTTATTTTTATTTTACTTCCCTTATCAATTAAAATTAATGCATCTTGGGTATTTGTTTTTGAAGTATCTTTTTTAGTAGATATTGTTGTTTTGGTTTTTAAAAAACCTTTTTCACGGTATTTATTTTCTATAAAATTTTCTGTTGTGGTAATTAAATTTTCTGTGAGCATTGATCCCTTTTGAAATTCAATTTCCTTTTGGAGCTCATCAATTTTAGATTTTTTAATTCCCTTTATTGTTACAGTTCCAACTTTGTCTAATTCATCTACATCAATTTCTAAATATATTGTATCGCCGTCAAGCTTTGTTACAAAAACATCAACATTGCTAAAGAGTTTAGAACTCCATAATTTTTTGATTGCACCAGATA
>JAUWLK010000243.1 GCA_030613745.1 Flavobacteriaceae bacterium
GTTATGAAAAAGCTGGTAATTTTTCTAACGGTATGGCAGCTGTTTTTAATGGTGATAAATGGGGGTTTATTGATATTGATAATCAATTGGTAATTGATTATCAGTTTGATAAAGCTAAAAGATTCGATTCAGGAATAGCTATTGCTGCAAAGGATAAAAGATGGTTTTATATTGATAAATCAGGAAATGAAATTACTACCATGCCTGCATCTGACAAAGTTTATGATTTTAAAAATGGTTTTGCCTTTATTAAAAGAAATGAAGAAGTTGGTGTTATAAATTCAAAAGGAGAAGTAATTATTGAACCAGCCTACAAAAAAATATTTCCTTTAACCGGAGGTTTTGCTAAAGTACAAAAAGGAGATTTATTTGGTTTGGTTGATAATACAGGTAAAGTTTTGTTTGAACCCATATATCAAGATATAGGAAAATATTCTAATGGCGTATTGAAAGCTAAAAAAGATGATGTAGTTGGTTTATTGGTTAATGGGAAATTCACTCCAGTTGAAGGCGCTTTAAAAATTTGGGATTTTGATGACAATCAGAATTTAACATATGTTCAATCTTCAAATAAAAAAATTGGGTTTATTAATAGAACAGGAAAATGGGTTATTGAGCCAAGTTTTAAAAAAGTAAGAAGGTTTAATAATGGATTGGCACCAGCAATGGGCAATAAAACATGGGGTTATATTGATGAAAATGGTAATTGGGTAATAAAAGAACAATATAAAGATGCTGAAATATTCAGTAATGATGGTCTTGCTCCTGTAAAAGTTAAAAAAGCTTGGGGTTTCATAAATAAAAGTGGAGAATTAGTCATCGAAGATAAATATGGTATTACCGCAAACTCATTTAACTTTTTTGAAAAACAAACCATAGGTTTTGATAATGGATTAGTAAGAGTAAAAAGTAAACAAGGATGGGGTTTTTTAAATACAAAAGGTGAATTATTAAATGACACTTGGTATAAAAATGCAGAAAAATTTGTTAAAATAAAGTAAAATAAATAAATGAAAAGCGCTTTAATTACAGGAGGATCACGTGGTATTGGAAGAGCAATTTGTGTAAAATTAGCACAAGATTCAGATTATTATATTTTAATAAATTATAAATCTAATAAAAAAGCAGCTGAAGAAACACTTAAATTGGTAAAAGAGCAGGGTGCAAATGGCGAATTAATTCCATTTGATGTGGCTAATTTTGAAGAGGTTAAAAATGAATTAGATAAATGGCATAAAAACAACCCAAATTCTATTATAGAAGTAATTATAAATAATGCTGGTATAACCAAAGATGGTTTATTTATGTGGATGCCCAAGCAAGATTGGGATACAGTTATTAATACCAGTTTAAACGGTTTTTTTAATGTAACTAATTATTTGATACAAAAAATATTGAGAAATCGATATGGTAGAATTATAAATATGGTTTCTGTTTCTGGTGTAAAGGGTACAGCAGGTCAAGTAAATTACTCCGCTGCCAAAGGCGCTATTGTGGCTGCAACAAAAGCATTGGCGCAAGAGGTTGCTAAAAGAAAAATTACTGTAAATGCAGTTGCACCAGGTTTTATAAAATCAGATATGACAGCTGATTTAGATGAGAATGAATTAAAAAAAATGATACCAATTAATCGATTTGGAGAAGCAGATGAAGTTGCAGATCTGGTTTCTTTTTTGGTTTCAAAAAAAGCATCTTATATTACAGGTGAAATAATAAATATTAATGGAGGAATTTATTCTTAATTAAAATGGGTAGAGTTGTAATTACAGGAATGGGAATTTATTCTTGTTTGGGTGAAAATTTAGAGGTAGTGAAGGAATCTTTATATGCCGGTAAATCAGGAATAGTTTATGATCAAGAGCGAAAAGATTTTGGTTATAGATCTGCTTTAACCGGATTTGTAAAAGACCCAGATATAAAAAAATTACTGAGTAGAAGACAAAGAATTAGTATGGGGCAAGAAGCTCAATTTGCTTATATTGCTACTTTAGAAGCGTTAAAGAATGCTCAAATTGATGAACAATATTTAATAAATAATGAAGTAGGTATATTATATGGTAACGATAGTACCTCTCAATCAGTTATAGAATCTATTGATAAAATTCGTGAAAAAAAAGATACAACTTTAGTCGGTTCTGGGGCTATATTTAAAGCAATGAACTGTACTGTTACCATGAATTTAGCAACTATATTTAAATTAAAAGGAATTAATTTAACAGTTAGCGCAGCATGTGCCAGTGGTTCGCAATCTGTTGGTTTAGGCTACCATCTAATTAAAAGTGGTTTACAAGATTGTATAATTTGTGGAGGAGCTCAAGAAGTTAATAAATATGCAATGGGTAGTTTTGATGGTTTAGGAGTGTTTTCATTACGAGAAAATGACCCAACAAAAGCTTCAAGACCATTTGATAAAAACAGAGATGGATTAATACCTAGTGGAGGTGCTGCAACTTTGATATTAGAGAGCTATGAATCTGCTACAAAAAGAGGAGCTCCAATTTTAGGAGAAGTTGTTGGATACGGTTTCTCATCAAATGGAGAACATATTTCTACCCCAAATGTTGATGGTCCTTCTAGAGCGATAAGGATGGCTTTAGGTCAAGCCGAATTGTTGCCAGAGCAAATTGATTATGTCAATGCGCATGCAACGTCAACTCCTGTTGGTGATCAGAATGAAGCAAAAGCGATTCACAATATTTTTGGAAAAAGTTTACCTTATGTTAGTTCAACAAAATCTATGACGGGTCATGAATGTTGGATGGCCGGAGCAAGTGAAATAGTTTACTCTATGTTAATGATGCAAAACTCATTTATTGCGCCAAATATTAACTTGGAAGAAACAGATGAAGATTCAGAAAAATTAAATTTAGTAAAAGAAACCTTAGATAAAAATATTGATGTATTTTTGTCGAATTCCTTTGGGTTTGGAGGTACCAATTCCGTGATTATTGTTAAAAAAATAAAAAGCTAGTATATAGAGATGGAGAAAGATTTTATAATCAATAAAATTAATGATTTTTTAATTGATGAATTTGAAGTTGATACAGAAGAGTTGAAGCCCGAAGCAAATTTAAAAGATACACTAGAGTTAGACAGTTTAGATTTTGTGGATTTGGTAGTGTCGGTTGAATCAAATTTTAATATAAAATTAGTTGCTGAAGATTTCGTTAGTATAATCACATTACAAGATTTTTATAATTTTATTGATAGCAGATTGAATTAAATTACTCATTAAATGGCTCAATGGGAAGGTAAATCGAGAGGAGCAGTTGTTGGCTATAGAATTTTTATTTATATAATACAAAAATTTGGTGTAAGGTCAGCATATGTTTTGCTTTACTTTGTATCATTTTATTTTTTTTTATTTTCCTTCAAAGGCACAAAAGCTATTTATTATTACTTTCATAATCGATTATGCTATTCAAAAAGAAAAAGCTTATTAAGTATTTATAAAAGTTATTTTGTCTTTGGTCAAACCATCATTGATAAAGTTGCAATTTCTTCAGGACTTAGAAATAAATTTACTTATAAATTTGATGGAGGAGAAAAAATAATTGAACTTTTAAAAAACAAAAAGGGAGGTATATTAATAAGTGCTCACGTTGGAAATTTTGAAATTGCTGAATATTTTTTTAATGAGATTGATGTTGACTCTCAAATCAATTTAGTTACTACGGATAATGAGCATCGTGCAATAAAAGATTATTTAGAAAGTATATCTTTAAAAAATAATTTGAAATACATTATTGTTAATGAAGATTTATCTCATATTTTTGAAATAAATAATGCACTAAGCAATAATGAGTTGGTTTGCTTTACCGGTGATAGATATTTTGAAAGTAATAAAGTGTTAACCGAAGATTTACTTGGAAAAAAAGCTAAT
>JAUWLK010000300.1 GCA_030613745.1 Flavobacteriaceae bacterium
CTTAAAATTTATCCTCAATACCAAGATATTTTACACGGTTTTACTTATAACGGACATTTTTATATTTCTGCATTTATTACTTTAACCATTGGTATTAGTTTATGGATTTACAGCAAATATTTTAAAAAACTCCAAACTGAAAATTTATTTATTGCCCCTATATTTATTTGGTTAGTTATAAACACCTTGGTTGCTGGATATTTACCTGGCGCAGGATTCTTTATTATTCCTGTAATAATATCTTTAATTGTATTAGTAATTCTTTTATTTTTTGATAAAAATCAATCTAATAAAATTATATTCTTTTCTGTTTTAGCTATCCCGTTTTTAATAATTTTCACACCTTTAATTCAAATGTTCCCTGTAGGGCTAGGTTTAAAAATGATGGCCATTAGTACCGTTCTTACTGTTTTAATAATCGGACTACTGATTCCTGTTTTTGCATCTTATAAAAACCTTAAAAAAGTAAGTCAATTCTTTTTATTTATTAGTGTTTTAGCCTTTATTTCGGCCTCTTTTACATCAAGCTATACTCAAGATAGAAAACAACCTAATAGTGTTTTATATGTTTTTGATGCTGACAAGAATGAAGCATTTTGGGCAAGTTACAACATAAAAATTGATGAATTTACACAACAATTTTTAGGTAATGATCCTACACAAGGAAGTTTTATTGAAAATCCATCTGCAAGTAAATATGGAACTGATTTTAAACTCTATAAAAAAACCGATTTGATAAATATTTCTCAACCCATAATTGAAATTATAGAAGATACTATAATTGAAAGTATTCGAAAAATTCATATAAAAATAATTCCGCAAAGAAAAGTAAATCGATTAGAGTTGATTAGTAGAAACACACTTCATTTTAAAAGCTTTGCTGTAAATGGTGAAATTTTAAATCTAAAAAAAGATGAGAAATATATTTTTACTACTGTAAAAAGAAAGAATATTTTAACCTATCACTTTTCAAAAAATGATACTCTTTTAAATATTAAATTTATTATCCCAAAAGATGAGAAACCTGAATTAGAATTCACCGAAGCTTCTTTTGATTTGTTTACCAATGGTTTAATTAAAAATTTAAATAGTGATTTTAAACTACGAAGTGATATTATGATGCCAATGCCTTTTGTTTTAAACGATGCAATAGTGATAAAAAAGAAAATTGAACTGTAGATTTAGTTGTCCTACAAGGTTTTAAAATAGAAGTCTTGTGAGTTTATAGTTAATAATATATCAAATCTCTTAAAAGATAATTGCTTTCAACTACTAACTAATTAGTATCTTTGTTATTCATTTTTTTATATTATTTAATTCATGAAAACGATAAACGATTTTATTTTTGAAAACAAAAAAGCTCTTATAAGAGTAGATTTTAATGTGCCTTTAAATGATGAATTTAAAGTTACAGATGCCACAAGAATTGAAGCTGCCAAGCCAACAATAGTTAAAATTTTAGAAGATGGTGGAAGTGTTATATTGATGTCACATTTAGGAAGACCACAAGGAGTTGAAGAAAAATTTTCTTTAAATCATATCATTAATGTAGTTAGTGATGTTATTGGTGTACAAGTTAAATTTGCAGCTAATTGTATTGGTGATGATACTGAAAAAGCAGCTGCAGAATTACAAAATGGTGAAGTTTTATTATTAGAAAACTTACGCTTTCACCCTGAAGAAAAAGCTGGAGATAAAATATTTGCAGAAAAGCTTTCTAAATTAGGTGACATCTATATAAATGATGCTTTTGGTACTGCTCACAGAGCGCACGCTTCAACAACAATAATTGCTCAATTTTTCCCTGAAAACAAATGTTTTGGTTTATTATTAGCTAAAGAAATTGAAAGCTTAAACTCTGTTTTACATAACAGTAAAAAACCTGTAACTGCCATAATAGGTGGTGCAAAAGTTTCTTCAAAAATTGATGTTATAAAAAATATCATAGATAAAGTTGATAATATCATTATTGGTGGTGGTATGGCTTTTACTTTTATTAAAGTTAAGGGTGGTAAAATTGGTGATTCATTAGTAGAAAATGACAAATTAGATGTTGCTCAAGACATACTAAACTTAGCAAAACAAAAAAACACTCGCATTCATTTACCTATTGATGTAATTGCTGCTGATGCTTTTAGTGAAGATGCCAATACACAAATATGTGATGCTTTTGAAATTCCTGATGGATGGATGGGGTTAGATGCCGGGCCAAAAACAAATATTGGCTTTTCATTTGTAATAGCTGATTCAAAAACTATTTTATGGAATGGTCCTGTTGGTGTTTTTGAAATGGATAAGTTTTCCAAAGGCACTATTGAAATAGGAAATGCCATAGCAGATGCTACTGCTGAAGGCGCGTTTTCATTAGTTGGTGGAGGTGATTCAGTGGCTGCTGTAAAACAATTCGGACTTGCCAAAAAAGTAAGCTATATATCAACAGGTGGCGGTGCAATGTTAGAAATGCTTGAAGGAAAAACTTTACCGGGAATTGAAGCAATGATGAAATGATGTTGATTCATTAATTTATTTAATCGTTTAGTTGTCATTTTCCTGCGAAGGCAGGAATTTTATGGTTTGAAACTAATAAATATTTACAGTTTCAATGTTATTCCTATGAAAACAGAAAACTTAAAAATATTTTCAATTACACAGCTAAACAAATCAACACATAAACACATAATCAACAAAATGAAATACACTACACTCCCAAATACCAAAATCAAAGTAAGTAAAATATGTTTAGGCACCATGACGTTTGGTGAGCAAAATACTGAAATGGAAGCACATCAACAATTGAATTATGCTACTGAACAAGGTGTTAATTTTATTGATACTGCTGAATTGTATCCCGTACCAGGTAGAAAAGAAACACAAGGGTCTACTGAAAAATTTA